>JAHDDA010000261.1 GCA_020629595.1 Chitinophagales bacterium | reverse complement strand
TTATCATAAGTTACAGAAATTAAAAATCACATCTAAAGTAACACTACCGAAAATATAATTACAATAGAAAAAGAAAGTCTTAGCATTAGTAGAATGTATGGCGAAAAAATAGCCTTTTCTGACATTGAAAAAGTAGAAATAGTAGATTTAATTCCAAAAATTGAATACAAAAAGAATGGCTATTCTACAGGAAATATTAAAAAAGGTTATTTCAAAACCCAAAACGGAGAAGACATAAAACTCATTATAAATAAGCCCGAACCCTTATATATTTTTATTGAAACAACACAAGGAGGAAAACTGTATTTTAATACTACCTTAGAAACAGAAGAAAATTTATTGAAACAGATAAAAGCAAAATGTGATATTGATTAATAAAATCAAGGGAGTTAAAATTCCTAAAAAAGTAAGAGGTTTTCTCATAAACGTTCTAGCTTTGTTAAAAAATTTAAACACAAACTTGGAACTAAAGTCGAAATATATTTATTTACATAACATAAAATCAAATTTTTTAAAATGAAAAAATTATTGACACTACTACCTGCTCTATTATTGCTATTTGCTTTTCAATCTACAACGCAAGCACAAACAGCCGAAGAAATTGTGGCTAATTATTTAGAAACAATTGGTGGAGAAGAAAACCTAAAGGCTATTAAAAATATGAAAATTACTATGAATGGTAAGGCTCAAGGTATGGATTTTCCAATGACAATGTACCAAGCTGCACCCAATAAATTGCGTATGGATTTTACATTTCAAGGGCAAACAATGACACAAATGGCATTTGATGGTGAAACTGCTTGGGGAGTTAACTTTATGAACCAAAAAACTGAAAAGAAAAGCAAGGAAGAAAGTGAAATAGCGAAACAAGAAGCTGATTTTCCAAATCCTTTTGTTGATTACAAAGCTAAAGGATTTACCATTAGTTTAGAAGGCGAAGAAACAATTGATGGTACAGATTGCCACAAATTAAAATTAACAAAAAAACCATTAGTTATTGATGGTGAAGAAGAAGATAACTTTGCTTACTACTTTTTCGATAAAGAAACTAATGTGCCAATAATGACAAGAAGTTATGCTATGACTGGCCCACAAAAAGGAGCTGAATCGGAAACATATTACAGCGATTACCAAGAAGTAGATGGAATATACTTTGCATTTAGCCAAGCATCAAAATTTCAGGGGCAAACAGCTTTTTCATCAGAAATTGAGAAAATAGAAATCAACGTATCAGACATTGATGACAATATGTTTGTTTTCCCAGAAGACCGTAAATCGCCACAACAACTTTTAGAAGAAGCAGCAAAATCATCTAAAGATAAAGGCGATAAAGCAATAAAAGACGGTAAGAAAAAGAAAAAAGAAAAGAAAAAGAAGAAATAATTGTAGAGACGTAGCACGCTACGTCTTTCAATAAATAATAAATTGAAAGGGTAAAGGCGAGCAATCTCCCTTTACCCTTTTTCTTTGGTTCTTTTCCCAAAAAGCAAAATTGACATTTCCAATTCTAAAACTTAACTTTAAGTATGCAAACAACCATAAGTATAAACACAGAAATAGCTGAAAAAGTAGCCAATTTTGCCCAACAAAAAGGTAAAAACGTTTCCAAATTTATTGAAGAAACTTTACTAAAGGCTATGGAAAAAGAAATTTTATTGGAAGATGAAACAACTTATTTACTAAGTTCAGAAGAAAATAAAAAGCGATTACTTCAATCATTAGAAGAAGCTAAAAATGGTAAAACTCGAGTTGTAAATATTGATAATTTAATTGAATGAATATTGAATTTACTGACACAGCTTGGGATGACTTAACATACTGGTTGGATAATGATTTAAAAATTGTTCAACGTATAACCGAACTAATAAAATCTAAAAAACGAACACCAACCACAGGCATTGGGAAACCAGAATTACTCAAACATGAATTTAAGGGTTGTTGGTCAAGAAGAATAAACGAAGAACATCGTTTAGTTTATAAAATAGAAGGTAAAAAAGGGGTAAATCAAAAATGTATTATTCTACAGTGCAGATACCATTATAACAAATGATTTTACCCTAATTCCAAAAACAAACTCCCCGAATCATTAATTAAAATTAACTAATCTCTAAGAGAAATATGAAAAAACTTAACTTACTAATTTTAATACTCCTTGCCATTGTAGCCACAGACGCAACAGCACAAATGGCAAAAGAAAAACTAAACATTGAAGCAAGCGAAAATGATGGCATTAACCTAAAAGATGAAGCACTTTTTGGAGCAATTCGTGCCAGACATATTGGACCGGGCTTAATGAGTGGGCGTGTTACTGACATTGCAGGACACCCAGAAGATGCCAACACTTTATACATTGGTTCTGCTGGTGGAGGTGTTTGGAAAACAACCAATGGCGGTGTAACTTTTAGTTCCGTTTTCGATGATTATTGCCAATCAATAGGAGCAGTTGCCGTTGATCCTAAAAACCCAGAAACCGTTTGGGTAGGAACAGGTGAAATTTGGACAAGAAACAGCACATCGGTAGGCGATGGCTTGTACCGAACAACAGACGGTGGAAAAAACTGGAAAAAAATACCAGGTTTCGATAATTCAGAACGCATAAGTTCTATTCAAATAAACCCAAACAATACCAACGAAATTTACGTGGGCGTTTTGGGTGCTTTGTGGGGCGATAGCAAAGATCGTGGCGTTTATAAAACTACCGATGGTGGCGAAACTTGGGAAAAACAATTTTTCATAAACGAAACCACAGGTTGTTCCGATTTAATGATGGATCCCAATAATTCAGAAATACTTTACGCCGCTTTTTGGGAGTTTCGCCGTACACCTTGGTCATTTAATTCAGGTGGCGAAAACTCAGCACTATACAAAAGTATTGATGGTGGTAAAAAATGGAAAAAAATTCATAAAGGTTATCCCGAAGGCGATTTAGGAAGAATTGCCGTTGCGGTTGCTCCTTCAAATTCCGAAGTTTTATATTCGGTAATTGAATCTTCAGAAAAAGAAAAAAATGGCTTGTATCGTTCTTCAAATGCAGGTAAAAGTTGGGAACATTTAAACAAAGATTTTGAGCTTACGGTTCGTCCGTTTTACTTTTCACGTTTGGTGGTAAGCCCACACAACGAAGATATTGTTTGCAAGGCAGGCTTAATGGGGTCAATTAGTAAAGATGGCGGAAAAACATTCAAGCCTTTTGGAAGCGGCATCCACCCAGATGTTCACGATTTTCATTTCGATAAAACCAATCCCAACCGTATGTATTTAGGTTCAGATGGTGGCGTTTACCGTTCTTGGGATTTAGGAACTTCTTTTGATATGGTAAAAGGTTTGCCACTTTCACAACCTTACCACGTTACTACTGATAATGCCGAACCGTTTAATGTTTACACAGGTTTGCAAGACAATGGATCGTGGGTTGGTCCTTCGGCAAGTGCTGGTGGAATTACCGAAGGCGAATGGCAAAGCGTAGGTTATGGCGATGGTTTTAGAGTATATCCACATCCTACAAATTCTAATATTTGTTATTCTGAAATGCAAGGAGCAGAAGGCGTTTGGCGTGTTGATTTGCAAAAGAAACAAAACAAAACTATAAAGCCGTATGCCGAAGAAGGCGACCCAAAATTGCGTTTCAATTGGAATACACCTATTACCACAAGTGCCTTTAATCCAGATCGTTTATATATTGGAAGCCAGTATGTTCATAAATCGGATGATATGGGCGAAACTTGGACAAAAATTTCAGGTGATTTAACAACC
>JAHDDA010000260.1 GCA_020629595.1 Chitinophagales bacterium | reverse complement strand
TTTATTTTTAAAGGAAAGATAAAATTATGATTTCATTGATAAATTACCATCAACTTTAGCACCAGGTTTAATAGTAATTGTTTTGTAAGTAGCATTACCTTTAAATCTAGCCTTTTCTTCAAAGATAATGTTATTAGCTTCTATTTTTTCTATCTTTAAATCTCCAGAAACAATAGTTGTGTCAGTCTTCAAAGAACCTGTAATAATGCCACTTTCTCCAACTATTAATTTACCTTTGGTGTCTAAATCGCCATCAATTTTTCCATCTACTCTTATGTCTTCAGTAGTAGTAATTGTGCCTTTAATAACTGTACCATTAGCAATTTGGCTACTTTCATTTGGATTAGTAGGTGTGCTCATATAATCTTAAATTTTAATTATGAATAATAACTTTATTTTTCGATAACTCATTGGCTGGAATAACAACTTTGTTATCTCCAAGGTCTAAAGTTATTGCACCACTATCAATTTTTATAATTTCTCCTTTATATTCTCCTATTTCTATTATTTGTCCAATAGAAAATTTATCTTTAGAATAAAAACCACCAAGCATATTAGAGAATAAATCTTTAGAACTGATTCCAAAACCAATTGCTAAACCTAACATAGCAAGTGTTAGCGAAGTCATAATTACATCAGAAATTAGGTCGATTTCCATACCTGCTTGTCCAAGTGCAACCAAAACAACAACTATAAGTGCGAAATAATAGGCTATATTAGATAACATATTGCCTGCAGAAACACCTACTGAGTCACAGGTGTTTTTTATCAATACTTTTAAGCCATTTGCCATAAAAGCACCAATAATAAAGAAAACTAATGCACTTAGAATGTTAGGAGCATAGGCTAATGCATTATTTATACCATCAGAAACTTTTGTTAATCCAATGGTATCAACGGTAAGCATAATCGTTATCAACATTAAGCCCCAAAAAACAAGTTTTTGGATAATTTCAGCAAGAGATAAGGTTATACCAGAAAATATATCAACCTCTCTAAGTTTGTCCATATACTTTTCGGCATTTAACTTGTCAATTATTTTCTTTACACCATTACTTATTAGCTTAGAAATAATATAACCAATTAGTAATATTATTAAAGCAACAATTAACATAAAACCAAAATCTATACTATTTTCTAGAATTTGTCCTAAGGAACTGTATAGTCTTTCTAATATATTCATTATCCAATTTCTTTGTAGCTATTTACTTAAAAAAGCCTTTAAATAGTGAAGTAAACATTCCCAAAACACCTTCAACAGAGGCAAAAATTCCACGTACCATATTGTAAGATGTTGTTACTTTTTCTTTGGTTGCTGGATTAGGACGTTCATTATCCTCCATTTGTGCAAATGGATTATCTAATTCGGTAAATGCACCATTAGGGCTATTATTATTACTTTCTATATCTTTATTATATTCAGGCATTTAGATGTTTTTAAGATTGATTTAATTCGGCTTGGCTAATTGTTGAATGTGACGTGGAAAACTTTTAAAAGTTACTCTGTAAAATTATTTAAATTAATGGTTTATAGGGTATTTTTTTACATGTATTTTTTTAACTTTTTCTTTTGCTCTTTTTAAACGCATTTTAACTGCACTTTCCGACAAGTCAAAGATTTCTTGAATTTGCTTTATACTCAATCCGTCTCTATATTTCATCATTAAAATCATTTTTTCTTCTGGATTAATGTCTTCCATAATAGTCATTAATCTTTCTACTTTGATTTTTTGTAATTCTCTAGCATCTGCAACTTCTTCATCGCTTATATAAGCGTCTGTTTCTTTTTGAAATTCTGAGTGTTGAAATCGAATTTTCTGACGTTTTCTTAAATAATCAACACAATAGTTATAAGTAATTGAATAAATCCATGTAGAAAATTTTGACTTAAATTTAAATGAGCTTAAACTGATTAATATTTTCATAAAAATATCGTGGGTTAGGTCTTCGGCAATTTCTCTATCTTTAACAAAAGATAAACTTCTGCTAAAAATCTTGTGCGAATACCTATCATAAAGCAAACTTATAGCATATTGGTTTTGTTTATCTACAACCAACCGTACAAGTTGCTCATCTGACTCACGTTCTAGAGTTAGGGTAGCAGTTACTTCTTTCAAGTCCATATTTTTTGGTTTCCAAAAGCATTCAACATAAAATCGTATAAATTTTATGCTTTTTGTGGCATATTTTTGCTTTTATACGAGCTGTAAGCAACATATTAGACTAAAATTTTTCAATTAGTTTAAAAGATTAAAAGTATAAAATATGCATTCAATGTTCAAAATTAACTTAAAAACAAAAAAACTTGTTCAAAAAATGTAATTAAACAAGCAATCATTGTTTTATTTAGAGCTAATTTTTATTCTTTTCACGATATAAAATAATTTAGTCTTTAAATAAATTATTTCAAAAGATTTAACGAAATAGACAAAACTAAGTTTCATATTTTAGTAAGATTACCTAATTGGCTAGGTGATTTGGTGATGGCTTATGCTTTTATTGAGCATTTAAAGTTATGTTTTCCTTCTGCTATTATTGATGTTATTATAAAACAAAATCTCTCCGAATTAGTGAAATTTTACCCCAATATTAGAAGTGTATATTCATTCAATAAAAATGGTTACAAGGGATTAATGGGTTTAAGAAGGTTTGCTAAGAAAATAGATGAAACTTACCAAATTTTTTTCATTCTACCCGATTCTTTTTCTTCAGCCTTTATGGGGGGGGTTATTAAAGCGAAACACAAAGTTGGTTACAGCAATGAGTTGAGAAGTATTTTTTTAAGTCACGCTTATAGCATTCCAAATAAAATACACAGAGTAGATAAATACTGTAAACTATTAGATAAGTACATACATTCTAAAGAAACATCTATTTTTTCTACTGTATTTAAGCATATAGAACCTAATAATATTGATAATTTATTACCCAATTCTCAAAAATATATTGTACTTAATTTGGTTTCCGAAGATGAGAAAAGAACCTTTGGTAAAGATGAAAGTTTAACAATAATAAATGCTATTCAGAAAATACTGCCAACTACAAAAATTGCAATTATTGGAACGGCAAAAGCTCAAAAGCATTTTAATAACTTAAAAATATACTTAGCAAATACCCAAAATATAGTTGACTTAACCCAAAAAACTAATTTAACTGAGTTGGTAAGTTTGCTTCAAAGTGCCGATTTACTAATTTCTACCGACTCTGGACCCGCACATTTAGCAAACAGTCTAGCTACCAAAGTAATTGTTTTTTTTGGCAAAGGAAAAGTATGGGAAACCTCACCATACAATAAAAAAGACCTTGAAATTTTAGATTTTTATACAGTAAAAGAGCAAACCTTAATCTTCGCTATCAATAGGCTCATTGTGTAAATCCCATCTAGCTGTTTCAAAAGGAAAGCTATCTTTTATATTATTGAAAAAATACTTGCCTACGGATTTTGAAAGCATCATTTCTTCCCAGAAATTAGCAGGTACTCCTTGAAAACGATAAATAATTCCATCTTTTTGTGCTACTTCTAATACTTGTGATGCAAAATCATAAGCAACAGACTTTATACGTGAAGATTTTACTGGTGTATGTTCCATTTTTTAATTATTGAGTTTTAGCGTTGGTGGGTTAATGAATTATTGAGTTTATGAATTTATAAGTTCTTGACTTAAATTTGAACTTCATTAATTTTTGACTAAACTTTAGTGACTCTTGCCAAATTTTCGTGGAATACTTGAAATTGATCATATATTGCTCCTGAAAG
>JAHDDA010000003.1:13844-23196 GCA_020629595.1 Chitinophagales bacterium | reverse complement strand
TAAATGCAAGGGAATAAATTCGCCTTGAAAGTAACGGATTCCAAGGTAGTTTACTTTGTTTTACAATAAAAGTTTATACTTTTAATTTTTGCCCTGTACTCAGATTACTTTTATAATTATATAATAGAGTTTAAAACGATTTTTTATTTCGCATAATACTTATACTGTACAGACGTAGCATTGCTACGTCTCTAACAAAAAAAACATTTTAAATTTAACCCTTTCACGATAAAATCCTGAAAGGGCTGTACTTTTTCTAATTACTCCAACCTAATATCGGCAACACCATCGCCAGAGGCAACCATTGGAAACACATTTTCTTCTTTCTCAACGGCAATTTCTAATAAAAATGAAGTTTCAGAAGCCAACATTTCATCTAACGCAGCATCTAAGTTAGCACGTTCTGTTACTTTTTTGGCTTTTACCCCAAAGCCTTCCGAAATTTTAATAAAATCAGGATTGCGTAATTCTACCGCAGAATATCTTCTATCAAAAAATAACTGCTGCCATTGGCGAACCATTCCTAGGTGTTCATTATTCAGTATAATTATTTTTACTGCTAAATCGTTTTGCCAAATTGTGCCTAACTCTTGTATGGTCATTTGAAAACTCCCATCTCCTATAAATGCTAAAACTTCACGATGCGGGTGTGCCATTTTTGCACCAAAAGCCGCAGGTAGGCAAAAGCCCATTGTTCCTAATCCACCCGAAGAAACCCAAGCATCAGTATCATCAAATTCGTAGTATCGAGCCGCTGCCATCTGGTGTTGCCCTACATCGGTTACAACTATGGCTTTTCCTTCCGTTTTATCAGAAAGTTTACGCACAACCTCCCCCATTTTAATTGGTCCACCTTTAGGAAATATATCTCTTTCAATTACTTTTTCAAACTCAATTTTAGCACACTTTTCAAACTCTCTAAGCCATTCGGGATATTTTTTACTATATACCAAAGGTGTTAAGGCTTTAAGTGCTTGCTTAGCATCGGCAATAATGGGTACATGGCATTTTACGTTTTTATTAATTTCGGCAGGATCTATTTCAATATGTATAATTTTTGCTTGCTTGGCATATTTATTCAAATTACCTGTAACCCTATCATCAAAACGCATACCTATGGCAATAATAACATCGGCTTCATTTGTTAAAACATTAGGACCGTAATTACCGTGCATTCCCAACATTCCTTGGTGTAATGGGTGCTTGTTTGGCAATGCCGAAAGCCCTTGTAATGTACTACCAACTGGAATACCAGCTTTTTCAATAAATTTTCTAAATTCTTGTTGTGCTCCTGAAATTAAAACTCCATGTCCTAATAAACAAAATGGTTTTTTGGCATTATTTAATAAATCGGCAGCAGCTTCAAGTGCTTTGTCATTTAAAATTCTTTTCTCGGTGTAGCTTCTTAAACTCGTACACTTTTTATAAGCAAAAGGCTTGCTCATCATTTCAATCTGAGCATCTTTTGTAATATCAATCACTACCGGTCCAGGACGCCCTGTATTAGCAATATAAAACGCCTTTGCAAATACTTCTGGTATTTCATCGGCTTTAGTAATTTGATAGTTCCATTTGGTAATAGGCATAGTTACGCCTATTACATCTGTTTCTTGAAAAGCATCGCTTCCCAACAAATGGCTAGCCACCTGCCCTGTAATACACACCATTGGTGTAGAATCTATTTGAGCATCGGCAATACCTGTAATTAAGTTAGTAGCTCCCGGTCCTGAGGTTGCCATACAAACAGCAGCCTTGTTGTGTACACGTGCATATCCTTCAGCAGCGTGAGTTGCTCCCTGCTCGTGGCGAACTAATATATGATTTATTTTATCTTGATAAAAATATAACGAATCGTAAACAGGCATAATTGCTCCACCAGGATAACCAAAAATGGTATCAATTCCCTCTGCAACAAGTGCTTGTAATACAGCTTCTGCACCTGAAATTAAATTTGTTGTTGGCTGGTCGTTTTCTTCTACAGTTAGTGATTCAACTGACATATAATATATTATTTTTAAAAATTTTCACTTTCTATTTAAGTAAGCGGCTCTTACTTGGGTTAATCAAATTTAATGCCTTTTGTTTGTGATGCTAATAAATTAGCGTTTTTATATTTCAAAAAGCCCTATCGTTTAACCATTTAGTAATGGTATGAACTATAATTTGCTTAGAAAAGTAAAAGTCTTAAATTTTTTATTTGTAAAATATTTTTGTTTTACTCTCCGTTTTGTATTCTGTATCTGAAATTTGATTAAAATTTCTTAAAAAAATAATTAAATGAGAATTTTATTAAGCCTTTTTTGTTTGTCAATTTTTATTTTTTCAGCCTGTACTAAGAATATTGATGTTGATAATTTGGAAACTCCTGAATATGAGCCTGAGTTTGCTTTACCACTTATTAATATGGAAAGTACAGTTACTGATATTTTGGTAGATGCCGACCCTAATTCGTATAGTGTTGATGAAAACGATTTAGTAACTTATGTTGAAGGCTTTTTTAATATTCAGCGTTACGAAACTTTTGCAGTTGATTTAAGCGACATTGGAGAATCTATTAAAAGTATGGAATACAAAATGGTAGTTGAAAATGGAGTGCCTATTACGGGAAATGTTCAACTTTATTTTTTAGATGAAACTGGTTTTGAAATAGATACACTTTTAAGTAATACGCAAACTACCATTGAACCTGCTCCTACAAATGAAAATGGAGAGGTTATTAGTACCACTTACCAAGAATATATTATTCCTTTCGATAGTACAAGAGTAGAGCAAATAAAAGCCTGCCGAGAAATGGCAATTAGTTCCTTTTTTGTTCCTAACAATGTAAATGATAAAATTTTTACACCCCAAGTTATCAAACTAAGACTAGGAGCAAAAGTGGTTTTTGATATAGAATTGTAAAAGCCATATTGCTATATTTTTAACCGATTTGTAAAACCTATTAAAAACAATAAATGATAAATAAAA
This sequence comes from Chitinophagales bacterium, assembly GCA_020629595.1. Classification (GTDB taxonomy): domain Bacteria; phylum Bacteroidota; class Bacteroidia; order Chitinophagales; family UBA2359; genus JAHDDA01. The sequence continues at coordinate 20,229 of JAHDDA010000003.1, read as the reverse complement.
TTAATATAACCTTATGCCTTTTAATTGTTAGTTGTACAAGTATTTTGGCACAACAAGATTTAGGAACAAACTTTTTATACAATACTTGGCAAGTAAATTACACAAACCCTGCGTTAATGCCCGAGGGAATGAAATTTGCTATTGCCCTACCTGGTGCTTATGGAAACTTGAGTTCACCCTTAGCCATAAATGATGTAATTACGCCTACTGAAACTGGTAACTTGCTAGATATTGAAAAGGCAGTTTCACAACTTAATAATAGAAATAGCATTAATAGCAATGCTCATATTCATTCATTTGACATTGCTTTTGTTATTAAAAATATGGGCTTTAGTTTTGGACACGCTTTACGCAACGATTTTAAAATTGGCTTTCCAAAAGAATTGGTAGAATTGGCTTGGAATGGAAATGCCAACTATATAGGTTCAAGTCTTCAAATAGCCCCTACCTTAGCTCTTAATAGTTTTAACCAATATAGTTTTGGTATGAATTATAAAATGGGAAAACTTACATTAGGAGGAAAACTAAAATTACTTTCAGGAATTGCTACTATTAATTCTAAAAAAACAGATGTAACCTTAGCCACCAATAGTGATGTTTATCAGCTTGATTTTGGTGGTGATTATACCATTCGTACTGCTGGTTTTATGGAGTTTGATGCCGAGCAAGGTATTGTAATAAACGATGCACAATTACAAGAAAATTTAATTCTTTCGGAAAATTTAGGCTTAGGCTTTGATATAGGAGCAACACTACAATTATCAGATAAATTAACGGTTGGTGCAAGTATTTTAGACATTGGTGCTATACGCTGGAAAACTTTACCTAATGTATATACTGCCGAGGGAAATGCCCAATTTGATGGTGTAGATGTACTGAGCTATTCTCAGGATTTTACGCTTTCGTTTGATGAAAAGAAAGACTCAATATTGGCGTTATTTAATGTGGCTCAAAGTGAAGAAAGTTTTTCTAGTAGCTTACCTACCAGAATTTATGCTCACGCTACTTACGAGTTAAATAAAAAATTAACATTAGGTGGTTTGTTTTATACCGAAGATTACCAACGAAATATTAATGCGGCTTTTGCATTAAATGCCACTTTTCATTTAGGGCGAATTTTAGATATTGGTGCTAGTTATGCCATAAAACCTAACTCGGCAGCAAATATTGGTTTAAGCAGTGTTTTAAACTTAGGTCCTTTACAATTTTATGCAATGACCGATAATATTATTTCGGTAATTGCTCCTGAATCACAAAGAAATATTAATTTTAGAACTGGATTAAATTTGATTTTCCGTTCTAGAAAAGAGAAAAAAAGTGCTAGTAGTGTAAGTTTAAAAAACGAAAGTTACTATAAAGATGCTCCGCCTGTTGAATGTGCAAATGGTAAGAAAAAAAGGAGGAAATAGCAAGTTAGTTAATAGACATTAAAGTTTAAAACGTTTTTTGTTGTACTGCTTGTAGGGATGCCGATTTATCGCATCTCTTACAGTTTATAAGAAAAAACGTTTTAAAGTCTATTATTATGAAAAATATTGTACGGTCGGTTCGACAAACTCACTAACATAAAAGCTCTAATATACTTTAACTTTAGTCGTTAATCGAAGTCTTAATTGTATAGAATTGTTAATTCATAAATTAAAAACTATGCCTTACGCTGTTAATCCAAAAGATGTTTTTATTCAACTTAATAAAAATGAGTTTGAATTAGATACACAAAAAGAACATAATTCTTGGGAACAACTACGATTACTTGTGGCTAATAAAGTTGCAGAATTAATGGAATTAAACCCTGGTGAGTTTTTTAATATGTTATACATTATGGATGTTAACGAAGATAAAATTAACAAAGCCATACACGAAGCAGATGCCCCCTATTTTGCTGTTGCTGATATTGTAATTGAACGTGAAACAGAAAAAGTAATAAGCCGAAAACAGTATGCTAATTATTTTGATGATGTGGAAAGCGAGGCTGAACCTTGGTAGTTTTAGCCTCCTCTACGTTTAAAGTAATCCATTAAAACTTTGGTATAAGGTCTATCGGTACGAATACTCATAAAACCTGCACCACTTTTTAAGAACGCTTCACGAGCCTTTCCGTAATTTTTTTTGTAAGCAATATTGTGTTCTTTCCTTACGGTTGTACTACTTGTATTTAGCCATTGTGTTTCACCTGTTTCGGGATTTAGTTGACGAATTAAACCAATATTGGGCATTTCGGCTTCAGCAGGGTCATAAATATGTACAGCCGTCATATCGTGGCGGCGACTTACCAAATCTAATGATTTTTCAAAACCCGTTTCATCCATAAAATCAGATAATAAGAATACAATAGATTTTCTTCGCATTACATTGCTTAGATATTGTAATGCTTTTTCAATATTAGTGGTTTTTCCTGTTGGTTCGTAGCCGTACAATTCATTTATTATGCGTAAAATATGCGTTTTCCCTTTTTTGGGTGGAATAAATTTTTCTATATCATCGCTAAATAAAATAGCCCCAACTTTATCGTTATTGTTAATTGCCGAAATGGCTAAAATGGCACTTAATTCGGTAATTAATTCATTTTTCATTTGCCCTTTTGTACCAAAATACGCCGATTGGCTTACATCTATTAATAGCATTACGGTAAGTTCCCTTTCTTCTTCAAAAACTTTTATAAATGGTGCGTTAAAACGGGCAGTTACGTTCCAATCAATATTACGCACATCATCGCCAAATTGGTATTCTCTTACTTCCGCAAATGACATTCCACGCCCTTTAAAAGCTGAATGGTATTCACCAGAAAAAATTTGATTGGATAAGCGTTTGGCTTTTACTTCAATTTTGCGAACTTTTTTAATTAAGTCGGTTACGGTACTCTCATCTTTTAATTCATCGTTTCCTTTTTCAAACGGAATAAAAGCTACCATTAAAATAGCAATTATGGCGATTATTGAAATAATGAGCCAAGTTGTAAGCATAGGTTTATTTATTTTTCAACTTCAAAAGTAAGGTGTTGTCTGCTTTTATTCTGGAAATTCAATTATAAATGTGCTACCTTTTCCTATTTCAGATTCAAGAGTTATTTTTCCTTTTAAATGTTCTACAACTATACGTTGAACGGCGGCTAAGCCTAAACCAACACCAGGATATTCTTTACGAGTATGTAGTCTTCTAAATGGTTCAAATATTGATTCGTGAAATTCTTTATCAATACCAATACCGTTATCTATAAAATAAATTTTGTGATGTGTATTTTCAAGTTTGTAATCAATTATAAGCTCGGCTTGTTCTGTTTTATTTCTGTATTTAATAGCGTTTGATAATAGATTTTTAAATAAAATTTGAAAGAACTTGGCTACACCTAATATAGTTGGTAACTCGTGTAATTTTTCAATCTTTATATTATATTCTGCTATTTGTTTTCTAAAATCAAGAATTTTAACTTCTAAAAGATTATTAAGATTTATTGTTTGTTTTTCTGGAACATTTACATTTATTCTCACAAATTCTATTAAATCTGAAAGAATAATTTGCATCCTTTTCGAAGCATCTACAATAAACTCAGTTAATTCTAAAAGTATTTCATCGTCTTTTACTCTGCGCTGCAAAAGCTGTGAATAACTTGCCACCATTCTTAGTGGTTCACGCATATCATGAGAAGCTACGGTGGCAAAAGAAGCTAATTCCTCGTTAGATTTTATAAGTTCTGTTTCTACTAGTTTACGTTTGCTTATTTCTTCTTCTAATTGTTTAAAGTACTGCTTTTGTTCTTTAATTATTTTGTCTTTGTATTCAATAGCCAATTTATGATTGGTAATTTTATTGATTACCTTTTGACTTAATATTTTAAAATCTTTAGATTCTTGTTCTTGCTTTTTGTAGCATTTAATTACAAATTTGGATATTTCTAGAGCTTTTTTAATATTATTTTCACTTTCGTGGGCAATGGCTACTTGTTCCATTAGTTCTTCTAAAAAGTAATAGCCTAATCTTTCTAAGTTATCTGGAAACTTTTCATAAAGCTCAATAACTTCTTTATGTTTTTTTTTGATATTTAAAGCGTGAAAATACTGCGTGTATGCTAGATATTTGTGTTCTGTAAACTCTTTATACTCTTTACAATATTTATAAGCTTGATAAGCGTATTTTATTCCTTTTTCATTATTACTTTCTGGATTATTAAAATAGACATAAGCTATTTTACTTAATAAGGTTACTCTAAAGTTAACAAAATCTGTTGGCTTTTTTATGTAGTCAAGCCCCTTACAAAGTTTATCAATCGCTTTTTCATATTGTTGTGCTTCAATTAAGAAAGTACCATAATTTGTATAGGTAGAAATGTGTATGTGAGGTTCTTTAACTTGAGGCAAGTATTTTTCTGCTTCCTTTATATATTTAATAGCTTCTTCAATTTGATTTAATCTAAGAAAAAGGCGGCTGTAGTTAATCCAACCTCTTGCCAAGGTACTAAAATCTTGTACCTCTTTTGCTAAATTTATACAATCAATAAAAGCAATGTATGACGCCTCATATCTCTTAGGAATTAAATACAAACTGCCTAAAACATTATGGCATAGTGCTAATCTGTTTTTATCATTTAGTTCATAAAACAAGCGTATAGCTTCAGAAATGGCAAAGTACCCTTTTTCAAAATCAAGTACACAAAGGTTATAAATTGCCCTGTAATGCCAACTTAAAGCTAAAAAACTTTTATTATTTTTTTCGGTATAAAAAGCTACAAGTTTCTCTGATAGATCTATTCCTTTTTGATAGTTACCTGATAAGTAAAAGGTTCGTAAAATTTCTTCTAAGACCTGAAACTGGTTGTTAATCTCATCTAATAACTTGGTAATTGAGCAAACCATTTCATCCTCATTGGCAAGACCTTTGAGTTCTTTAAAAAATTGATTTATTTCAAATGGGATTTTATTCATAAGTACATATACAAAATAACTTCAGCATTTTAAAGATAATTTTGTTTTTTTAAAATTCAAACTTACTGTAAGAATTTTTTTTATGCTTCATAAGTTTGTAAAATGATACTTTTAGTCAAAATTTTATTAAATATTTAGAATAAATACACATAAAAATATACTGTTTACCACTCAGTTTACCTAAGTTAAACTTTTTTATACAACATACAATTTAATACCTATTACCTTTGTGGTATGGAAGAAAAAAAGCAATTTACACATCTTCACGAGTTAGGCGAATTTGGTTTAATTCAAAAAATCACTAAAGATATTAGCCTTAAACAAGCATCTTCAGTAATTGGCATTGGTGATGATGCTGCTGTTATTGATAACGGCGATAAACTTACTGTAATTTCAACAGATTTATTGGTAGAAGGGGTTCATTTTGATTTAATGTATGTTCCTTTAAAACATTTAGGTTATAAAGCAGTAGTTGTAAATCTTTCAGATATTTATGCAATGAATGCAGCACCTAGGCAAATTACAGTTTCTTTAGCGCTATCTAGCAAATTTACTTTAGAAGCAATTGAAGAGTTATATGCTGGCATAAAACAAGCCTGTAATTATTATGGTGTTGATTTAATTGGTGGAGACACCACTTCTTCTTTAAAAGGAATGACCATAAGTGTTACCGCTATAGGACAGGCACACAAAAATAAAATTGTTGAAAGGAGTACGGCTAAAAAAGGCGATTATATTTGCGTTTCGGGCAATTTAGGAGCTGCTTATTTAGGCTTGCAAATTTTAGAACGGGAAAAGCAAGTTTATCTAGAAAATCCCAATATTATCCCTTCCTTAGATGAATATACTTATTTAGTTGGAAGACAACTTAAACCTGAAGCTCGTAGAGACATAGTGGCTGTATTAAATGACATAGGTGTTAAACCTACAAGTATGATTGATATTTCGGATGGACTTTCTTCGGAATTATTACATATTTGCCACGCATCTGATACGGGCTGTGTAATTGAAGAAAGAGATATTCCTATTCATTCTGAAGCTGTTGAACAAGCACTTAAATTTAGCCTTCCGCCAACTACTTGTGCCCTAAGTGGTGGTGAAGATTATGAGCTTTTATTTACCATTTCTCCAAACGATTTTCAGAAAGTTGACCAGTTACCCAATGTCACCGTTATTGGAGAAATTACCGATAAATCTGAAGGTTGTAAACTACTTACACCCGATAATAAATTATATGATTTGATAGCTCAAGGCTGGAATGCACTGTTAAATAAAGAATGATAATGTACCTTTTGAATTGAAACTTTAAATTGAAAATTATCTAAAATGAGAATATCCAAATTTCATATAACATTCATTTTTTTAGCTATTACAGCTTTTATTTTAAGCGCTTGCAGTAAAGAAAAAGACTGCAATTTAGAAAATGAATATATTTATGAAGCACTTATAATTGATGAAAATTGTAA
>JAHDDA010000003.1:9628-13744 GCA_020629595.1 Chitinophagales bacterium | reverse complement strand
GCAATTTAGAAAATGAATATATTTATGAAGCACTTATAATTGATGAAAATTGTAACTGTATTGTTTCGGGCAAAATTAAGTATTTAGAAAATTGCCAAACTGTGGCTTTAGTAGATTACGGAAATGGCGAATGTGATAATATTGCAACCAAAACTATTTGTGTAAATGGTAAGTGCGAAACAAGTGCAGGGGCTTTTACCCAAGAATTTGAGATTGATTGTGCAAGTAACTTAAACAATCCATTAGAAGTTTTTTAAAAACACCTAATTTCAAGTAATTAGATTAAAAATATAAGAAATCGAATTTAAAAACCGTTAGTAAACAACACTAAAAGTTACTATATGAAAAATGTGTTGTTTTGTTTATTGGTTTCTACCTTTTGTTTAATTAGTTGCAGTAGTCAGGATGATGAATTAATGAACGAAAGTGATATTTTAGGATTCAAATTACTAACTCATCTAAAAGGTCATTGGATAGGTAACAATGAAACAGCTTTTGGCAACTATGATTGGTTTTCTTTCGATTTTAGACCTATTTCAGCTTCGCACTTACATTCTATTTACGAAGGGGGAACAAATCAAAATATAATAACATCAATATTTATAGCCAACTTTGAAGGTAAGCTGCAAATTATGGCTCGTAATGGTGGTTGGTTGGGCAATCAATATAGAGCAACTTACTTTGTTTTAGATATTGCGAACGAAAGCGAAAACTCTAATTATTACCGTTTGGTAGATGCCGTTGGAGGCGAAAAACGTGCTTATATAGAATTTAGGTTTGAAAATGATACACTTTTTTTCGATGCCTATAAAGATAATAGTGGAACTTTAGATGAGCCAATTCACCACATGGGTTTTGAAGGTACAAACTACAATGCCAATTTTTCAGAAACAGCTACTAACTTATTTAATTATCCACAAGCTGTTGCTGAGGTAGATTTGAACGATAAATTTATAAACTTAATTGATCCAGATACAGCTATGTTTTTAGAAGAAGATTTAGATCCTTTTCCTAAAAGTGAACATCATTATTTAAGCGATTTGAAGATTAATATTGAAAAAGAAAATGCAATTCAAAATGAACAATTATTGCTTTACATTTCTACACAACCAATTGTTGATGAAAACTTACAGGTAAACTTTACAAACTTAGAAGAAAAATTAATCAGAACCATTGATATTATGGCAAACGAGACATCGTACACTACAACTTACTTGCATCCCGACACTTATTACATTACCATTTTTGCTGATATTGATAATAATTTTTATCCATCAAGCAACGATTACACGAATAAAAGCCAGCAAATAGTGGTAAATCCCGAAACTTTTGAAGAAATTAGCATAAATGTGGATTATTTGATGAATTAATTGCAAATATTCTCAAATTCACAAAACAACGCAAAAATACTGCGTAGATGTATTTCATATTTGCATAAAAATTAATATAAATGCAAAAAATAATAATTTTAAAAGGTATTCCAGCATCAGGAAAATCAACTTATGCTAAACAATTGGTAAAAGAAAATCCTGAAAAATACAAACGAATAAATAGAGATGATTTGCGTTGGATGTTAGATGAATATCATTTTTCGAAAGACAATGAAAAGTTTGTGAAAAAACTTAGAGACTCAATTATTATACAGGCTTTACAAGCTGGAAAAAATATAATTGTTGACGATACCAATATTGCTGAACGACACCATAAAAGAATTGGCGATTTAGCGAGAGAATACACAAAAAAAACAGGTAAAAAGGTTGAAATTGAGGTAAAAGCGTTTGATATTTCTTTAGAAGAAGCCATAAAACGAGATGCCAAACGAGAAAATCCTGTTGGGAAAAAAGTTATTACCAAAATGTATAAGCATTTAAAGGGAGAGAAAAACGACAGAGGACCTCATTATATTGAACAAGACAAATTATTACCGCCAGCAATTATTTGCGATTTGGATGGAACTTTGGCAATCATAAACCACCGTAATCCGTTTGATGCTTCAAATTGCATAAAAGATAAATTAAATGAACCAATTGCCGAAATTGTAAAAAATTACCATAACCAGGGTACAAAAATTTTACTGGTTTCGGGTAGAACCGATATCTATAAACCACAAACAATTGAGTGGCTAGAAAAACACAATATTCCTTATGAAAAACTAATGATGCGTAGAGCTAATGATTTTAGAAAAGATGCAATCATTAAAAAGGAAATAGTAGATACACAAATTAAAGATAGATATTTTGTGCGTTTTGTGTTAGACGATAGAGACCAAGTGGTTGATATGTGGCGAAATGAGATTGGTTTTGCTTGCCTACAAGTAAATTATGGCGATTTTTAAGAATATGCTAAACCGAAGATTTCTTCTTTAAACTTGGAAAGGAAGCCCAAACAGCTTCTTTAAATTGTTGGTTAAAACTTTGAATATTTTGTACCACAGTTTTTCGGGTGTTTTTAATGCCCGATTTAAAATTATTTTCTAAAACGTGTAGTAAGGTTGCTCTATAAACCACTGAACTTAAACCACGTGAAAACGCCTGAGCTTCTTTAGGTGCTTCAAAATCATTTATTTGTGGTAGTTCTATTTTAAAATCATCGGCGTAGCTTTGTTTATTGTATTGGTTATAGCGATGTAATAAATCAAATGCCAATTTTGCCGTTTTTTGGCGAATTATAAATTTATCATTAAAATCGAAATAGCAATATTTGTCCGATTCAAAAGTCTTTAGCTTTTGTAATTCAAATATTTTTTGATTGGGCTGGTTACTTACCACATATCGTTCTCCATTACTATCTTTTCCAACAATAATACCAATATGAAGTCCGTCATCGTTTTTCCAAACTACACCACCTGTATCTGTAGAAACCGATAAAGCAAAATTGTTTAGATAATTGTCTAGTGGTTGGTAATTCATTTGAAATAACTAAATATGTGTAAAAATAGGAACAATAATTATTCCATTAACGTATTTACATATTTAAAAATTTAAAAAGTGTATATTTTTAACTTAAAAAGCCTTATTTTTTCATTCCTAAATAAGCAAAAGATAAAGCACCCATTAAAATATTTAACAAACTTTGAGCCGCCCAAATTACCCAACCAAATGCCAAACCAAGGCTTGCATCTTTACCATACAAAACTAAAATTGAAGATATTACTATTGGATAAGCTCCAATTCCACCTGGTGTTACAATAAATCCCCAAGTACCAAAAGCCAATAAAACTAATGCTGTTGAAAGTGATAAATCTGTGGTAAAACTCATTGATTGCATACAAGCAGCAATCATAAAAAAGTACATTAACCAAATAAATAAACTGTGAAAAATAAACATAGCTTTATTTTCTAGTTTAAAAACCGAAGTAACGCCTTGCAAAATATTAGATAGTATAGCTTTTATTTTTTCGCCAACATTACCAAAATATTTTATAGCAATAAATAATAAAATTAGTGCAATTATACCTATTCCAATTAATAACGGAAAGTTAATTGTAGCAAATTTACCTGAAATATCGCCAAAGTTTTTAGAAGCATAGTCAATTATAACTTTGTATTCTAATAAAACAGCAACTGCTGTTACCAAAAATAAAAACAGTACATCAATTATTCTATCGTTGAAAACAGTACCAATTACTTTATCAATTGAAATTTTTTCAGTACGGCTAACCAAACCTATTCTTGTGGCTTCGCCTACCCTTGGCAATGCCATATTTACCAAATATCCAACACCTTGAGCCGAAAAAATATTTCCTAAGTTTACTGGCTTAAAAGTTTCAAGCATTTGTTTCCAGCGTATAGCTCTACTAATGTGGCTCATAACAGCAAAGCACATTGATAAAATTATCCAATGCCACTTGGTTTGTGCAACAGCTTGGGTAATATCAGTCCATTTATCAGATGGAATTTGTTTATACGACCAATAAACCAATATACCAGCCAATACAAAAGATAATACAGTTTTAAGCCACGTAGGTATTTTCAAAATTGAAAGTTAGTTAAATAAAAAAGTCTGATACAAATTTGTATCAGACTTTATATAAAAAAATAATTTTTTAGGCAAAAAATTAAACAATCTTATTATTACCATCTACTAAAATGGTTTTTGGCTCAAAGGTTTTAGCTG
>JAHDDA010000003.1:7862-9528 GCA_020629595.1 Chitinophagales bacterium | reverse complement strand
ACAATCTTATTATTACCATCTACTAAAATGGTTTTTGGCTCAAAGGTTTTAGCTGCTTCTGCTTCTAAATAGCAATATGAAATAATAATAACAATATCGCCAACCGCAACTTTGCGTGCCGCTGCCCCATTTAAACAAATAACACCCGAACCACGTTCGCCAGCAATAACGTAAGTTTCTAAACGTTCGCCATTGTTACAGTTAACTATTTGTACTCTTTCATTGGCAATAATATTTGAAGCCTCCATTAAATCTTCATCAATGGTAATACTTCCTACATAATTAAGATCGGCTTCTGTAACCGAAGCTCTGTGAATTTTAGACTTGAATATTTGTAATTGCATTAAATTGTATTTGAAGTTTCAGTTTTTAGCTATCTAAAGTCTTTTACTTGAAACCTTTGTTATTAAAAAGCGTGCAAATTTATTATAAATTACACGTACTTATTCAACAATAAATACTTTAGTTAAAGTTCCCTTTTCGGTACTTAGTTTTAACAAATAAGTGCCTGCCGAAAAATTACTTACATCAATAGTTTTATTTTTTACAATAGTAGAAGACAATTTATGTTGTCCAATAGTGTTAAATATATCTAATTGAGCAACTTTAGTATTTTCTTTTAATTCTATTTGTAACAAATCACTTGCTGGATTTGGAAAAACACTAAAATTGTAATCTAATTCGGCAATATTGGTTGGTTCTGGTACATCTTCTACTTCTTCATTTATGTATTCAACCGAAAGTGTGCTTGTACCTCCTTGTTCATCAAAGTTTACAATAGTTAAAACGGGGTGGTTTTGTTCTTTTGCCCACCAGCGATATTGTTTTACAACTGCATTTGTGGTGTAAACTTGTCCTAAATCTAAAGCACCCAAAAAAGCGTTAATCTTAATATCAATAAACATAGTTTCATTAAAACGAACCACATCGTATTCATTTTTAGGTGTTATCATTGTTCCAAACGCATCAATATTTACTTGGTTGCTTACATCAATAGTAATTCCTGCATCTAAAATTTCTACTGAAATTCCTAATTGGCTTAAATCAAAACCTGTACCCAGTATTAATTCTGCAATGCCTTCATCTACTGGAACTTTAAAAAACAATGAACCTGCCGAATTTATTTCATCGCCTAAAGTACCAATCGGATAATAGTTAAATGGTGGTTCTAAGGCAATGCTTGCGGTATCGCCATCGGTTACGCCATCAATATCGAAATTGGCAAAAATACCTTGATAATTTACGCTTCCATCTTCGTTATTGCCATAAAAAACATTGGCATCGGGTAATTGAATAGGTAAAGTAACCAAATCGGTAAGCGAAACGCCCAATACATCGGCAAAAGGCGTAGTTTGTGCCATTGTTGCGTTAGGAAAACTGCTTTGTCCTACAAAATTTTCTGGTGATTGTAATAAAAACTCTTTTTCTTCTACAAACGGTAAAAACGAAAAATCCCAAGTTTGTTCGATGTCAGATGCTTCGCCTAATTCGAAATTGTAACCATCGCTAATGGCAATTTTTACGCTTTTATTGGGTTGTGGTAAATCTGAAGCCTCAATGGTAATTTGGGCATTTATGTTTGCCGAAATTATAATAGTCAATAATATTATAAATACGTTTTTCATATTCTTTTTATAAATAGTGAAGGGCGTTTGTATCTACAAAA
>JAHDDA010000003.1:0-7762 GCA_020629595.1 Chitinophagales bacterium | reverse complement strand
CCAGAATCTTCACTTTCAGGGTTAATAAAAGCAAATGCTTCTGCTGTATCCGACATTAAAATCATTCCCTGACTTTCTGCTCCTGCCATTTTTTTAGGAGCTAAATTAGCTAAAACTATTACTTTTTTACCCACCACTTCTTCGGGCGAATAAACTTGTGCAATACCCGAAAGAATTTGGCGTTTTTCTACGCCAATATCAACCAAAAGTTTTAATAACTTCTTCGATTTTTTCAATTTTTCGGCTTCCAAAATTGTACCTACACGCATATCTAATTTGGCAAAATCTTCGTATTGAATTAGTGGTTTTATAGGCTCTAATTCTTTACTTTCTGCTTTTGCAGTTATTTCAGCTTTTTCTTTCGCCAAACGTGCCGCTTCCATTGTTTTAAATACTTGTTTGCCTTCTTTTTTGTAGGCTTCTAATTCAAAACGCTTAAATAAATGGGCTGGTTTGTTTACTTTTCTTGTTCTAAACGCTGTTAAGTTTCCATTTAAAACGTTAGCAACATCGCCTTCTTCAAAATTTAAGAAATCTTGTAATTTTTTTGCTGTAAATGGCAAAAATGGTTCAAGATAAACAGCTAAAGTTGCCACAATTTCTAAGCAAGTTGCTAGAGCTTTTGCGGTATTTTCTTTATCAGTTTTTACCAGTTTCCAAGGCTCTGTAACATTCAAAAATCGGTTGCCTTCACGTGCAGTATTCAAAACCTCCACCAAAGCTGTTCTAAACTCGTAATTATGAATTAGCGTTTCCATTTTAGCAGGAAATTCAGCTAAAACTTTATGAACCGCCTCTATTTCTGTCTGAATTTCTTCAGTGGCTTTTTCATTGGCATTTGCAGGTAATTGTCCTTCGTAGTTTTTATTGGTTAATACCAATGTACGATGCACAAAACCACCTAACAAACCAACCAACTCTTTATCTACACGTTCTTTAAAATCTGCCCACGAAAAATCGCTATCTCTGTTTTCGGGCATATTTGTAGTAAGGTAATAACGCAATTCATCTTTTTTATCAGGAAAATCGCTTAAATACTCGTGCAACCAAACCGCATAATTTCTAGAAGTTGACATTTTATCGCCTTCTAAGTTCATAAATTGGTTAGCAGGAATATTACTCGGTAAAACAAACTTTTCGCTTTCGGAACTTTCATTGTGTAAATGCAATAATATTGGGAAAATAATACAGTGAAAAACAATATTATCTTTTCCAATAAAATGCACCAATTTTGTGTCTTCATTTTGCCAGTAATCAGCCCAATTTTCGGTTAAATCTTTTGTAGCCGAAATATAACCAATTGGTGCATCTAACCAAACATACAATACCTTTCCTTCGGCATCTTTTAGTGGCACAGGAACGCCCCAATCTAAATCACGTGTCATTGCACGTTCTTGCAAACCTGCTTTTATCCAGCTTTGGCATTGTCCGTAAACGTGCTTTTTCCAGCTTTCACTTTTATTTTGCTTTTCAATCCACTGGGCAACCCAATCTTGCATTTTATCCATTGGCAAATACCAATGTTGCGTTTCTTTTAGAATGGGTTTTTCGTTGCTAAGTGTAGAAATTGGGTTTATTAATTCGGTTGGACTTAAATCCGAACCACATTTTTCGCATTGATCACCGTATGCTTCGGGATTTCCACATTTCGGACATTCGCCTTTAATATATCTATCGGCTAAAAATTGGTTAAACTTTTCATCGTAATACTGCTCCGATTTTTTTACATTAAAAACATTATTCTCATTCAATTTTAAAAAGAAATCGCTAGCAGTTTCATAATGTAATTTTGCCGAAGTACGGTGGTAGTTATCAAAACTAATTCCCAATTGCTCAAAACAATCTCTGTTCATTGGGTGATATTTATCTACAATATCTTGTGGTGTAATGCCTTCTTTTTTGGCTCGTAAAGTAATTGCAGCTCCATGTTCATCTGAGCCACAAATAAATAAAACATTTTTGCCCGTTAAACGCAAAAAACGCACATAAATATCGGCAGGAATGTAAGCTCCCGTTAAATGTCCAACGTGTAAAGGTCCATTGGCATAAGGCAGGGCGGATGTAACTAAATATTTTGAAGACATAAGATTATATAGAAAATAATTAATTTTAAGAAGTGCGAAATTAGGCTTTTAAACGAACTTTTTGTTAGTTGGTAGCTAAATGAAAACCGATAATTGAAACTGTGAAGTAATATTTTGAAAGTCTTTGCAAAGACAATTTACTTTTATTTTAAAAAGCCTATATAACAAAATTGGAAAATAACAGTCTTTAAATGCAGCATTATAAATGAATTAAAAATAATTACCAAAATGAAAAATGCCTTTTTCCTTATACTCATTATAGTTTCTATGTTTAACACGCAAGCACAATCGTTTTTTAAAAATGCTGATAGCTTTTTGAAAGAAAATGTAATAAATGGCTTAGTGAATTACGATGCTTTGGTTAGAAATTCTGAAAATTTAGAAAGTTTAGCTAATGAAATTGCCAATTTCCCAATTGAAAGTGCTGATAAAAAAACACAACTAGCATTTTACCTAAATGCCTACAATATCTTAGCTATTAAAAATGTAATAGATAACTACCCTATTAGCTCACCTTTAAAAGTAGATGGCTTTTTTGACAAAATTACCAATACAGTTGCTGGGAAAAACTTGACACTTAACCAAATTGAAAACGACATAATTCGCCCACAATTTAACGATGCACGTATTCATTTTGCTTTGGTTTGTGTGGCAAAAGGCTGTCCACAATTAAGCACTACTGCCTTTACTTCAGAAAATGTAAATACGCATTTAGAAAAATTAACCCAACAAGCAATGAATAATCCCAACTTTATACAATATGAAGGCAAAACTGTTTTAGCTTCCGAAATTTTCAAATGGTATATTGTTGATTTTGGAAACACCAAACAGTCAGTATTAGATTACATAAACAAATATACCAATAAAGATGTATCTAATTTTTCTCTAGATTATTACCCTTATAATTGGGAATTAAACAAACAATAATTTTATAAAAATAGGAGTTTTAAAAATGCAAGATATGAATAAGAATATTTCATATCTTGCATTTTTATTTTGTAGAGTTGGTAAGAAATTTGGATAACAAAAAATATTATTGGCAACTTTGCCTTTATTAACTATTTTATAAGGAACTAATGCAACATACACTTTTAGTAGATTGTGTCGATAAAAAAGGTTTGGTTTACGCTATAACCAAGCAATTGCTTGATTTTGATGTAAATATTGAACAAAATGACGAATTTGTTGATAACGAAAATGGTCATTTTTTTATGAGAACGGTAATTAGTGGCTTAGATAAACCTTTTGATCTTCAAGCCGAAATTCAACGACAATTGCCCGATGCCAATATTCGTTTGTTTAAAAACGAAGCTAAGAAAATAGTATTGATGTGTACCAAAGAACCGCATTGCCTAGGCGATTTATTGGTACGTAATGAATTTAAACAAATGAATGCTGAAATAGTAGCAGTTATTAGTAACCATAACAAGTTACGTGCATTGGTTGAAAAATTTGAGATACCATTTCATCACGTTCCACACACCAATATTGAAAGAGCTCAACACGAAACTCAAATACACGAGATACTAGCAGAATATAATCCTGAATATATTGTTTTGGCTAAATATATGCGTATTCTAACCCCATCATTTGTAGCTCGTTACAAACACCGTTTAATTAATATTCACCACTCATTCTTACCTGCTTTTATTGGAGCAAACCCATACAAACAAGCCTATGATAGAGGTGTAAAAATTATTGGTGCAACCGCACACTATGTTACCGATAATCTAGATGAAGGACCAATTATTTTTCAAGATGTTAAAACTGTTGGGCATCGTTTTACAGCAAAAGATATGTCGAAAGCAGGAAAAGATGTAGAAAAAATAGTATTAGCCAATGCCCTTAAATTGGTATTCAACGAAAGAGTATTTATTTACGGAAACAAAACCATTATATTTTAATACACAATCCATAACTCAAAAATCATAATTCATAATTAACAAACATATAATTATCTTTGTTACCCAATCAAAATTGTAAAAACCTACTATGGAATATACAGATGAAGAAATACTAGGCAAATTTGCCCAAGCTGAAACCAAAGAAAAAGCATTTTCAATGTTGGTGCAAACTTACCAAGAAAGAATGTATTGGCACATTAGACGAATGGTTATAAACCATGACGATGCCGATGATGTACTACAAAACACCTTTGTAAAAGTTTGGCGAAACTTAGCTAACTTTAAAGGAAATTCAAAACTTTATACCTGGCTATATAGAATTGCAACAAACGAAAGTTTAACCTTTTTGAATAAAAAGAAACGCACCAGTGCCACACCATTAGAAACAGAAGATTACAGTCTTTCAGCAACCTTACAATCAGATCCGTATTTTGATGGTGATGAAATACAAATAAAATTACAAGAAGCCATAGATACCTTACCTTCTAAACAAAAGCAAGTTTTCTTATTGCGTTATTACGATGAGATGAAATACGATGAAATGTCGGAAGTTTTAGACACCTCAGTAGGCGCATTAAAAGCATCATATCATCACGCAGTAAAAAAAATAGAGAAATTTTTGACCGAAGATTAAACTAATTAACAAAATTTATATCTTAGTTTTCGATTGTTTTTAAGAAAATGTGGAAAAATAATAACATATTAGAAGAACTTAGACTTTTAGCACCAACGCTTGCAAAAATTGAAAAAAAAGAGGTATTTAAAACACCATCTACTTTTTTCGAAACCAATGTAAGTGCCTGGCAAACAAGTAAAGAAACTGAACTAAGTATTCAAAAGAAAAATGCTTTTAAAGTGCCTGTAAATTACCTTGAAAACTTTGAAAGTAATTTACAACAAACCATTGCTTCTTTGAATACAGATAAGGTTGAACTAAGCAAAAAATATAAACAAACAGAGGTATTTTCAACGCCTTCTAATTATTTTAAACAATTGGAAGAAAGCATTTTGGCTAGCATTAAAGAAGCTGAGGCAAATGAGTTTACTAGTGAGTTAAGTAAAGAAAATAACTTTAAAGTACCTGCAAGGTATTTTGAAACGCTTGAAAGTAGAATTTTTGAAGCCATTGAAAATGAAAACTCTGAAGTATTGGAAAATGCTAAGGCAAATAAAAACACCTTTTCATTACCTGAAAATTACTTTGAAAACTTTGAAAGCAGATTAAAAGACAAAATTGCTTCGGAAGAAAATAATGATAACAGGCAAAAAAATGCAAAAGTTATACAATTAAACCCTAACCGAGCAACTGAGTCTGAAAATGCACCAGACTCAAGTAATGGCTCAGGATTTATACGTAAAATTATGCCTTGGGCAACAGCCGTTGCAGCTGTTTTAACACTATTTGTAGGCTTAAATATGTGGTTTGGAAACACCCAAAATTCACAACAATTTGCTTACGATTTAAGTAAAGAAATTAAAAAAGTAAGTGAGCAAGATTTAAGAGATTATATTTTAGATAATGCCGATGAATTTGAAGAGGAAGTAATTTTTGCCGCAAAAGGATATTATGACGATGATTATAAATGGTTCAACGACAAGGAGCTAAAAGCCATAGATAAAGACATTTTGCGTGAATATTATGAAGAAGATATTTTGTAACCCTATAAAATTATAACCAATGAAAATAAAAATGCTGTTAGCAACACTAGCCCTGCTTTTTACCATAGGTACAAGCAATATAGTAGCACAAACACCTCAAAAAAGCGATAAATTAGGCACTAAAGCTGAACAAAAAAGCAAAATTGAGGCAATGAAAAGAGCCTTCATAATTGAAGAAGCGAAATTAACACCTGATGAAGCTAGCAAATTCTTTCCTTTGTACAAAGAATTTACAAAAAAAAGAAAAGCATTAAAACCTTCTGACGGGGCTGACGGAGCTGATACTGATAGAAAAAGAGCTGAACTAAAAGACGAATATTATAAAAAATATTTAGAATTTATGCCCGAACCAAAAGTTAAAGCTGTGATGAAAGCTCTGCGAGATTTCAGACGAAAAATTGCTCAAGAAATGCAGAATAAATAGATTGGAATAAAATATAAAAGTTTTCCAAGTCCGAAGCCGATTAGCTCCAAATAGAGTTATCGGCTTTTTGTTTTTATAAAAACTTAAAAAAGAATATAAAAAAGCTAATTCAATTATAAATTTGGCATTGTAACTCAAAAATATTGACAATGCAATTTCCTGAAGAATTAAAATATACCGAAGACCACGAATGGGTACGTCAAGAAGAGGACTTATTAATTGTAGGAATTACTGATTTTGCTCAAGACGCACTAAATGATGTGGTTTATGTTGAAATAGATTTAGAAATAGGAACTACGCTTGAAAAAGGCGAAGAATTTGGATCTGTTGAGGCAGTAAAAACTGTTTCGGAACTTTTTATGCCTGTAAGTGGCGAAATAGTTGCAATAAATGAAGATTTATTGGATGAAGACAACGCAATTTGGGTAAACGAATCACCTTACGAAAAAGCTTGGATGATTAAAATTAAACCTTCAAAGCCAGAAGAACTAGAAGAACTTTTAGATGTAATAGCCTATAAAGAAATTGTAGCTTAATTTAATTAAACAAACAATGGAAAACGCCTTTTTTATCATACTAACAGGCATACTTGTAGCATTGCCTTGTGCCTTATTGGGTAGCTTTTTAGTGCTTAGGCAAATGTCAATGGTAGGCGATGCCATTTCACACGCTGTTTTACCAGGAATAGTTATTGCTTTTTTCATTTCTGGCACTTCAGAGCCATCAATTATTATGTTGTTGGGAGCAATTTTAATGGGTGTGTTTTGTACCTTTTTGATAGAATTATTTACCAAAAAAGCAGGAGTGCAGGGTGATGCCGCCATAGGTTTAACTTTCACTTTTTTGTTTGCCATAGGCGTAATTATGATTGCTGCTTTTGCCGAAAATGTACATTTAGATCAAGACTGTGTACTAAATGGTTCTATGGAATTAATTCCCATTTACAAACCCGATACAGGAACTTTTTTAGATACTTTACCCATAGCAGTTTGGTCTTTAGGTGCATTATGTTTAGCAGTTATTGCCTTTATTTTTATTGGTTATAAAGGTTTATACCTTACCACTTTCGATGCCGAATATGCCAATTCAATAGGCGTGCCTACCACCACTTGGCATTATATGCTTATGGCGGCAGTTTCGGCAACTACTGTTGTAGCTTTCGAATCGGTAGGGGCAATATTAGTAGTGGCTTTTTTAGTAGCACCAGCAGCAACAGCTTACTTACTTACCAATAAACTTAGCTCAATGCTTATGTTGGCTTGCTTGTTTGGTGTATTATCCTCAATAACTGGCTATTATTTAGCAGTTGTCTTAAATGGTTCAATTGCAAGTGCTATGGCAGTTATGATGGGCGTTTGGTTTATTATGGCTTTTATTGCAAGTAAGCGTGGCGTTTCGGTTTAGGTTTTACACAATAAAATAAAGTCCATAAGCTACCTCACCCTAATAATCGTATTTCGTTGAATCCAACATTCAACTTTATGAGTTTCACCAATCTTATATTTTTGCATAAATAATTGTTCTTTTGTTGGAAGATAATTGGTGTATTTATCAATTTTTTCTTGTGCTTTTTGTGCATATTCAGCGTCAAGTTGTTTGGCTTTTTCCCACATATCTAAAGCACACCAAATTATATCTTTTACTTGAAAGAATCCAGAATTTTCTTCATAACAAAATGCATTACTTGAAGC
>JAHDDA010000259.1:2028-3866 GCA_020629595.1 Chitinophagales bacterium | reverse complement strand
TATGGAAACAAAAAGTAAAATAGATGTAAAGGCAATTGTTGCAGCATCAAGAAAGAGTATGGCTGAAGTTCGGGCTTTAAAACCAGAAGATTTGAGCCATCTTTCTAAAGAATTTTTAGAAAAATTGGGAGAAGATTTAGACCTTTTAGCAGCTTATGCCAAAAAAATAAGAGATAATAAATAACTACTTACCAATATAATTGTGTGGGGTAATTTGTTTCATTTCCTCTTTTACCACATCATCAATATTTAAAGAATCAATAAATTGGTGCATTGACTGTTGAGTTATTTTAGTATTTGTTCGGGTTAATTCTTTCAATGCCTCATAAGGTTTTGGAAAGCCTTCTCTACGCAAAATTGTTTGAATTGCTTCAGCAACAACCGCCCAGTTAGCTTCTAAATCGGCATCAATTTTTTCTTTATTCAATAATAATTTACCCAATCCTTTTTCTATTGATTTTAAAGCAATTAATGTATGTGAAAGCGGCACACCAATGTTTCGTAAAACAGTTGAGTCGGTTAAATCACGTTGCAAACGTGAAATAGGTAATTTATTGGCTAAATGTGTAAAAATAGCATTAGCAATTCCCAAGTTTCCTTCGGCATTTTCAAAATCAATAGGATTTACTTTGTGTGGCATAGCCGATGAACCAACTTCTCCTTTTTTAATTTTTTGCTTGAAATAATCCATTGAAATATATGTCCAAATATCACGACATAAATCAATTAAAATATTATTTATTCTTACAAAAACCTGGCAAAAAGCCGCAATATTATCGTAGTGTTCTATTTGGGTAGTAGGAAATGAACGGCTAAGTTCTAAGGTATTTTCTACAAAAGAAGTGGCAAAGCTATGCCAGTCAATTGTTGGAAAAGCAACGTAATGAGCATTCATATTACCAGTAGCACCACCAAATTTTGCAGCAAAATTGGTGTGTTCTAATTCTAAAAACTGAATTTCTAAACGAGCAACAAAAACTTCAATTTCTTTGCCTAAAACAGTTGGTGAGGCAGGTTGCCCGTGTGTTCGAGCTAACATTGAAACTTCATCCCACTCATTAACCAAAGTTTCTAATTGTTCATTCAAATTAGTTAATCGCTCAAAAACAACTTCCTCAACGGCATTTTTCATTGAAAGTGGAACAGCTGTGTTATTAATATCTTGCGAGGTTAATCCAAAATGTACAAATTCAAGCTCTTTACCTATTCCTAAAGCAACAAATTTATCTTTCACAAAATACTCAACTGCTTTTACATCGTGGTTGGTTACTTTTTCGGTGTCTTTAATTATCTGAGCATTTTCTATAGTAAAATTTTGGTAAATAGCTCTAAGCTCAGGAAAAATTGACGATTTAATACCTGAAAGTTGTGGCAAACCTGCTTCAACCAAAGCAATAAAATATTCAACCTCTACCTGAACTCTGTATTTGATTAAGCCAAACTCTGAAAAATAAGGGCTTAATTCAGTTGTTTTTCCTTGATATCTGCCATCTACTGGACTAATTGCCGAAAGCGTGTTAATTTGCATTGTTAAAGTTATTATTAATCAATACAAAATTAAGTCGTGAAATTTTGGAAATTCTTTAAATCTAAAAAAACGAAAAAAGAAACTGAGCAAAAATCTAAAGTTGAAGAAAAACCTGATTACTATTTTGAAAATGGATTTATGGTTTTTACAGAACATTACCATTTAAAACGTGGAACTTGTTGTGGAAATGCTTGCAGACATTGCCCTTATGAGCATAAGAATGTGAAGAGATAAAAACATAAGTTCTATAAAATGGAAATGCACCAACTGGCGTTGATGCACTCCATAAATCTACTCCCATTATGCAATA
>JAHDDA010000259.1:0-1928 GCA_020629595.1 Chitinophagales bacterium | reverse complement strand
TGCACTCCATAAATCTACTCCCATTATGCATTGCAAATATAAGGGTACTTTAATTAAGCTTGCAAACTTATTTTAAAATATTTTTTAATTTGTAGAAAAATAGAAAGCTGCTTTAAAAGCTAAGTTCCTTAATTGTTCGTCATAGGCATAAGGACCATAACGATAAAACACACCAGCACCTACTCCAAAGTAAGCAACGTTCATAAGATTTACACGAACAATATTATTTAAAATTATACCACTTTCAAAATATCCTTTTTCCATAGTTTTAAAACCATTGTCTAAAGTAGCATCAGGTACTAAATCGTGTAGTTGAATATTATTGAAATATCTGTTTTTTAATCTTCCATAGCCTATTGCGTTTACAAGTTTTACCTCTGGCTTAAAATTTTTGGTATTCAATAGTAAATTTTCAAAATCGTGAACCCAGAAAAAATGAACATATCTATCATTCAAAAATTCAAACAAACGCATAGTTTGGAAAGAATAGTACACAAACACAGGTACGCTTGGACTAAAGTTTCCGTTGCTTAAAAATAATTTGCTATAAGGAACAGCTCTATCCACAAAACCACCTTCAACTCTTATCCAACTTTTTCCTAAACCTTTAAATCTTATACCTTGATCAAAACCTAACTCTAATCTGTTATAATCAAATTCACCACCAAGTAAGCCATCAAATCCGTGTGAATATGCCATAAAAAAAGTGGGATACTTTGTTCCTTGTGAGATTCTTCGACCAAAACTTTGCACTAATCTTTCTTTATAGGCGTATCGTAAGTTTATGCCAAATTCTGTAAAATTAAAATCACTTACAGAAGAAGGTTCACAATCAGGATTTGTACTATCGGCACAGTCGTCATAAAAAGAGTAATCGTATAAAGGTTTTCGATTGGCTACAGAAAAATAAGTTTTCACTTTTGCATAACGCAATGCTCTAAACCTAACATCAAGTCTTGAACGTTTTACTCTATCGTAGTTTGCGACTAAGAAATTCTGAACATCTAATACATTTATTGGAAATTCTAAGGCACTTTGTCCAGCTATTCGGTATTCATTTTCGTAGGATGCTTTTACTGTAAACTCGTGTTCTTTGTTTAAGTTTAACTGTAAATGCCCACCGTATTTAGTTATTTTATCTTTAAATCCGTAGCCTATAAAACCACCTACATTAAAAAATTCCGATACTTTTTCGTTGGTTTGTCCACCAAAACCTAATCGTAAACCTTCTATTTGA
Source organism: Chitinophagales bacterium (assembly GCA_020629595.1). Classification (GTDB taxonomy): domain Bacteria; phylum Bacteroidota; class Bacteroidia; order Chitinophagales; family UBA2359; genus JAHDDA01. The sequence goes on along the minus strand of JAHDDA010000259.1, from coordinate 691 downwards.
TTGTACTGAATTAATTTTCCTATTTCAACATCCCAAAAACCAACTGGAAAATAACCATCAACTAATTTGGTAGATGTTTTCATCCAATAATCGAGCTTTAACTTCTTGCCCATTTTTTCCATTTCGGCATAAGTTTTTTGCTCTTTTAATGAAAGCGTATCTTCTCTATTTTCAATCCAATAATTATCATCTTTTTTAGAAGCCAACTCATCAATCGTCATTTGTTCAACGCCAAATTCATCTTCTTTTAAAGGTGGGTTTATTTTTACATCCCGAATATAACTTTTCCCCGTCAATTTCATCCCAACTTCTTTGCTTGGAACGTTTTCAAAAATTACCTCAAAATTTATCTGAGAAGGAAACCATTGCCCTCCTTCTACTTGCTTACATTCTTGTTGTAGTTTTGCATAAATTGTACCTTGTTCGTTAGGTTCTGCCATTATATTTTGCAAAGCGTAACCATTTGTATTTACATAAATTATTCCTTTTAATGCCTTAAAGTTTTTCTTTCTCTTAGGTTTAAATGATAAAACAAAAACGGTATCAACAGCATTGTTGTACAAAGTATCTTCAATATTGAAAAAATAGCGTTTAGTGCTTCCCTTACTTATTGGGTTTTCGTACTCGTGATCTAAAATTTGAATAAAATCGGAATAAAACGAAAATGGTTGAAAATTGGCAGGAACTGGTG
>JAHDDA010000258.1 GCA_020629595.1 Chitinophagales bacterium | reverse complement strand
CACCAAAACAAACTTTACGTTTAACCTATAACAGAGCATTTAGTACACCTTCATCATTAGCAACTTCTTTAGATTTAGCCAATGGTATTCACCCACTTTGGAATGGAAATACCAATCCTTTAAATCCAAATGGAATTGCAATGAATATTAGAGGTATTGGAAATTACAATGGTTACAACTATGATTTTAACGAAAATGGCGAAGTGTTGTACCAAAATTTCTTAACCAATGAACAGCACACTCTAGACGATTTAAACAATAATTCACAAGATTTTCAAAATATTATAAATGTGCTTGCTTCTCAATTGGCATTGGTAGCACCACCAGACGTAGCAGCAAATGTTGATTTATTGGCAAATGCCTTATTCAATGGTTTTGTAGATTTATATGATGGTGACGGAAACGTTACTCAAGAAGGTTTAATAAATGATGTTAGCTTAGTTGGGCTTGATTTTATTGAGCATTTAGAAACAGGTGATTACCAAGGAAGCCTTTGGAATGGAAATGGAGATTTAAGTGTTTTAACCAATAGAAAAAAAGTAGAAAGTTCTATTACACAAACTTATGAATTAGGTTGGAAAGGAATTATTGCCGATCGTTTATTTGCAAATGTAGATTTATATTACACTCAAAAATCAAATTACCAAAGCCCATTGGTAAATGTATCTCCTTTAGTAACTTACAATCCCTCAGAGTTTATTGAAATGCTTGGACCAAATGATGAAACAGGAATTTTTGCACAAAATATTGCTTATATTGAAAATGTTTTATTACCAATTTTTGGAGCTGATTTTACCTTAGCAAGTTTACTTGAAGGAAATGAGAATTATTTAGTTGAAGAAAACGGAGATGCTTATGACGAACTTTATAAAATTCTAACAGATGGTGTAGCTCAAATAGGAGTAGGAGTTGTAACACCAGATAATGCTGATGGAATAGTAGGAAATGATATTATTTTAACCTACTTCAACTTAGGAGATGTTTCGCTTTGGGGATTTGATATTGGCGGAAATTACTTAGTAAAACAAAATGGTGATATGCAAGCTGGTTTTGCTTATTCATACTTAAGCACAGATCGCTTTGAATTAGATGGAGCAGGTGGAGGTTTCTTATCGGTAAATACACCTCAACATAAATTTTCTGCTTCTTGGGATCATAAGTTTCCAGAATCTGGTATTAGTTATGGTCTAAATTTAAGAGCTCAAAGTGGTTTCCCTGCTAATTCAGCTATTTATATTGATGAAGATTTCCCTGGTTTTTATAATGTAGATACACGTATTACTTACCAACCTAAATTTTCAAAAGGAACGGCACTTAGTTTAGAAGTAAATAACTTTACCGATTTATTTACCGATAATGAATACCGTACTTTCCCCGGTACGCCAGAAATGGGTGCTATTGGATTTATTAAGTTAAAACACTCTTTTTAATCTTTAACTTATATATTTAACTCAAGTTGCGATGTACTTAGTAGGGACACCGATTTATCGTGTCCAATGATGCAATAACAGTGCGACTGCCGATGCCATCACTACAAAAAATGCTATATTTTAGAATTGATATTTTATTCATCGCAACTTGAGTTGTTTAGTAAAAATCCTGAAACTTATGATAAATAAGTTTCAGGATTTTTTTATGCTTAAATTCTAACTTTATCAATTCTTGATAAATAAAACTGGTTCGGAACAGCAATTTTCTACTACAACAGTTTCTGTAAAAGAACTACTACAACTTGCCAAATCATAAGAAATAGTATGACTACCTAAGTAAGATAAGTCTAATGCACCAGTAGTTGTATTGATACACGCACCACAGCTTGCAGACCAAATACCGCCTGTTGGTGTGGCGGTTAGTAAGGTTGTTGTACCAGCACTTTCAGAGCAAAATGGACCTTGCTCGTTTATTATTGGAACATCTTGAATATTTATATCAACAGGATCTGGAATCCTACAATCACATTCGTAGGTGTTTAATTGTAAAGATACTATTTCTGTGCCCTCAATATTAGCATCTAATAATCCATCTATTACTAAAGTATCGGCTGTTTCACCTGCTGGAATTGTAAGTGTAAAATTGGGGAAAGTACCCGAAATTGTTCCTTGTAATGCATTAATTGAGTAATCGGTAGGGTAAGTAGCTGTATTTAAAACAGAATCATCTATTGTAAAGTCAATTTCAATATCTTGTGTAAAATCTGACGAAGCATTAGGTTGTATAATAAACCAAGCCTGCTCACAACTTTCATAAATATCAGTAGTTGTACTATTTTCTACTTCTGCACTTATACCTGCAACTGTTCCTGCATTAAAACTATTGGCTTGTAGCAATACTGCCGAGTCATAAGAATCATCAAAAACATCGCATAACTTAATTTCCAAACTGTAAAAACCGCTACAAGGAATAAGGTTATCGTAAGTTGCAGTTAATACCTGTGTATAGCCATCGTATTGTATATATGAGCCACCTGTATTATCTATATAATCTGTGGTATCAAAAACATTATCAATTGTAACAGGTAATCCACTAGATAAAAGAGCTATGTTTTCAGCACCATTTGAAAAAGAACCGCTAATTCCTGGTCCACTTAAAAACAATCCAAAAGCATCATTAGCTTGCCCAATAAATTCTGGAAATTCTTCTGAAGCGAATATAAAATCGAAAGACATTGAACTACCAACTGGCTGAAACTCGAATGAAAGGGTAACACAATCCCAAACATCATCACCCGAAATAAATTCTATATCTGCATCAACGCTATCTTCGCTAAGCAAAGTTTCACTATTGGGTTCATTGTTTGGTCCAATGGCGTTATTAATACTTCCAGTTGCCAAAATTATGCCTTCAGTCATTCCAAAAGAATCGCCACCACTAAAATACCCCGATTGACTATTTACACCTGTTATTGTTGCATTTCTAGTTTCAATGCAAGAACCTACAAATAAATCAATATAATTATCTACGTTTAAATTATTCCAAGGGTCGCTAAAATCTACATCAATTACTGGTGGAGGTACTGGGCAGGCTTCGTTTGTACAGGTGTAATCTAATGAAAATCCACCTCCAGATACAGAGCCATCTGTTTCTAACAAAACCGTAACACAAGAGGCTGTTGTTCCAAAAGGAATACTAGTACTATTTCCTGAAAAGATACCTAAAACATTACCACCTACACCGCTTCCTTCAAAAACAGTAATGCTATCACAACAAACTTCTGTATCAACAAATGTAAAATCTACTATTAAGCAGTTAAACGGATCACTTGGACAAATTTCCCAAAGGGTATATTCATCCTCTCCATAATTAAAATAACTTATTGAGCCTGTGCAATCGGTTTCTATTCCGGGTGGGCTAGAAGGTGGTAAACAAGAAACATTTACGGTAAAAGGGTAGGCAAAATTATCAGCATCTACATCATTACAAAAATATTCGGTAACATAAATAGCATATTCAATACTTGTAGTTGGGTTTGTGGTTAATGGTGCTGTAAAATTTATTTGTGACTGTGGGCTACAAAAGGCATCATCATCATTATAAGCAATTGGAGTAAATGTAGTAGATATAACATTCCCATTAATATCAAAAAAATACTCAACCTCAAATAAAGTAATTTGTGTATCGAAAGTTGCTAAACCACAGGTAGAAATTACGTAATTATTATTAACCTCTGTTTCTATAAATATTAAATCCCCCGTTAAAAAAAATGGATTATCTGCTGGGGAGTAATTATAAACAGTTCCATCACACGTAGGTACATCACCTCCATATACATCATACACATCGGCAAAAGATGAAATACTACATTGGGCTTTAATATGGATATTAATTAAGGCACAACCTAAAAAAACAAATATGAAATAAAAATATTTATT
>JAHDDA010000257.1 GCA_020629595.1 Chitinophagales bacterium | reverse complement strand
GTAATCGTTTAATTCATTTAGAAATAAATTTTATTTTAAAGCCTCAATTGAAATTTTCGATTGAGGCTTTTTTGTTATTTTGTCTTATAAAAAGGATAATCTGTATAACCTGAAGCTCCATTTCCATACCATTCGGTTCGGTTGCGTTCTGCTAATTGCCAGTTGTTTTTAAATCTTTCAACTAAATCTGGGTTTGCAATAAAATCACGTCCGAAAGCTACTAAATCACATTGATTTTCTTGCAAGGCTTTTTCGGCTGTTTCTTTGTTAAAATCGCCACATAGCATTAGTGTTCCTTTGTAAATTGTTCTTATTTTTTTCCAAAGTTGAAACTTAACTTCTTGTGGTTCGCCCATGTGGCTTAGGTGTAAATAGGCTAAATCGAGTTTATCTAATTCTTTGACTAAATACAAATAAGTATCTATTATTTCTTGTTCTTCAATTCCTCCATCGGCGTAACTAAAGGGCGAAATACGAATACTTACTTTTTCATTTCCGATAGCTTTGCACATTTTTTGGGCAATTTCTAAAACAAATTTGCAACGGTTTTCAATATTCCCACCATATTCATCGGTGCGTTGGTTGCTTGTTGCGTTTATAAATTGATTGGGTAAATAACCATGAGCTGAGTGAATCTCTACGCCATCAAAACCTGCTTCTACGCATAGTTTTGCCGATTCAATGTATTCATTAATACAATCTTTCACTTCTTCGGTGCTTAAAACATAAGGAATTGGATAGGCTTTTCTTTCGCCTGAATAGGTTTTAATTTCTCCGTTTTGAGCAATTGCCGATGCTCCAATAACTTTTCCTCCTTCTGGTAAATTATCGTTATGCCCCACTCTACCTGTGTGCATCATTTGCAAAAATATTTTCCCTCCTTTTTTATGAACTGCATTGGTTGTTAATTTCCATTTTTCTGCTTGCTGTTTGTTAAAAATACCAGGAATATTGGTATAGCCTAATCCATTGGGTGAAGGCGATGTCCCTTCTGCTATAATTAAGCCTGCACCAGCTCTTTGTTCGTAGTATTTTGCCATTATTTCGTTGGGAATATTGCCATTTATAGCTCTACAACGAGTTAATGGTGCCATAGCCATTCGGTTTTTTAATTCTAAACCTGATAAATTGTATTTTTCGAATAATTTTTGAGTCATAGTTTAATAAATGATTTTTTCTGTAAAGAGTTTATTATCAAACAAAAAAAATCTTAGCAACAGATAATTCTGCTACTAAGATTTAGTACAACAATACCGTTGGTCAGGAGACCAATGATGGAGAAGAAAATAATTCACCTTGAAAAGTAAATTTTCAACATATTTTAGTGCATTGCTCTATGATGACTCTCTTTCTTTTCCTTGATGAAAAGAAACAAAAATCAAGGCTACTTGCATTTTTTAACGCTACGAAAACACAAAAAAGCCTAAACTGTAAGAACTCGCTGTGCTCAAACAGCTTACAGTTTTTAACGGCTTTTGTGTATTTTCTTCACTAAAATGCAAAATGCCAATAAAAAAGGTAGAAATTTAAAGCAAGTACATTGTGTGTACCGTAATTACTGACTCCTAAAAATATTATCAACACTTTTTGTAGCACTATCGGTATTTCTTCTAATCAACCAACAACTGCGTTACAGCTGCCGAGTTTCTAGCCCATTGAACATCATAAACTTCGTCTGCTTCTTCTGTTTCAGTTAAGGTTAAATTTTGTGCGTTTGCTTTTATTGCTAAAATTTCGCCTATATTAATTCGGCTTTTCAATTTATTCAATAAAACTTCTACGCCACTTAAACTTAAACCTTGTACCACCTGACCTTGAAAAGGCATTTCAAGCCATACAATTTCTCTAGCTTCAACATCTAATACACCAAATACCAAGCCTTTGGTTAAACCTTGTGTTATTCGCACTTGGTGTTGAACACAAGATGGATCATACGCCACACCTGATTTTCGAGAAATTCTCATATTGTGCTTACTATTCATCCAACCAACAACCATATTAGGCGATAAATTTCCATTGCTATAAGCATTACAAGTAAAACTTACATATTTTGCTCCTTTTGAAGCTAATTTATCAACATTAATATTGATATATTCGGCTGTTCCTACTTGGTTTGGAATACTTCTTATATCGCCACTATGCTTACAACCTGTAATACTTAACTTGCTGTAAGAACAGTATTCAGATTTGTTTTCATAAGCAACGAAGCAACTTAAATCCATATCTAAATGCTGTGCAGACATTCCATTTCCCCATTGCATAAACAAACGAACTTCAGAACCTTCAATCGGAAATCGAGTTCCTGTTAAAGCAGAAGGCATATCTTGAATGTTTTCGCTTCGTTCTCCAATAGCAACTGGTAAATTATACAAGTTTGGGTCTATGTAAATAGTCTTGTTCTCATTTTTTTGAGCCGCAAAACGTCTTTCCATTGCTAAAAATATAAGGCTTTCAACTTTGGCTTTCATTCCTTCTAACTGCTTAGTTTCGTATAAGTCAACTAAAGGGTGTGCTTCAATTAATTTACGAGTTCCTCCTAAAGTTTTTACAGTTCTTCGGTTTCCTTTAGTAAAATAATTTTGAGCATACATATTTAAGCTAAAAATCAAACGAGCTGGTACTAAATCTACCACTTCCGAAAAAGCTTCAATTGTTACATCATCGCCAAACCAAAGCATATTTGAAAACAATGAACGTGCAAAAACACCTGGTTTTTCTTTTAAGATTCTAAAAGTTTTTTCGGCATTGAATTGCTTACGGTTTTTGTTAACCATTGCTTGCCAAACCTTGTATTTTTGGTTATAGAAAACATCTAATATTTCAGCTAAATTTTCGTAAGCTGCTTTTTTACCATATTCGGTTAATCGTAATGCTCTAATAAAACGAACCCACATAGAACGCTTAGGGTGCATTATCTCGCACACTTTTTTAGGCGACATACTTAAATTGTTTAACCAATTTGCTACCATTCGGCATTCTTTTCGGCTGTACTTTAGTTTTAAAGCATTTTTTTTATGTACTACTGAATTGTTCGTGTTACTCCAAACATTCCATAAATGTGTGTTATTTACTTTGGTTTTGTTAAGAATAGTTTTTGGTTCTATAATTTGTAAGAAACCTGTTTTCTTAAACCATAAATAACGCAATATATCATTTGGCGAATTGAATAAAGCTTGTGCTTCTTCGGCTTTATTGGCTTTAACCAAAGTATCGATTACCAAAACGGCTGTTTCTTTCATTGCAATATTTACTTTTGGTAAATCGAAAGAAGCAATAAGCGTTTTAAGGCTATCAACTTGTGTAGCATCTAAAGCTGTTTTTGATTGCAATAAATCTTTGAAATACTTTTTAATATCAGCTTCTGTCCATAAAACCAATTCTTTTATCTTTGAGTTTTGTTCCAATAACTGCAAATCATCGAACTTAAACGGTGTTCCACAGAAAGGGCAACCATTGTAACGTTCTAATTTGAAGGTGTTTTTTGGAATACGGTGTCCGCATTGCAATTTTCTACCAAACTTTATTTTTAAAGTATTGATAAAAAATGCAACAAAGTGGTCGGCAGTTGTTTCGCCAGTTGGAATATCCCAAGCCTTAACCAAAGGTGTCCAGTTTTTTCCAACACCCATTACAGAACGAATTGCTTCCAATACTTCGTGCTTGTATTTTGGTGCTATACCATTTAAAGCGTGTAATAATGGTTCTGAAAAAGTGAAACCTAATTTGCGTGCATTAGCCAGCAAAATAGAACTGGTTTCAGACATAGTTTTGTTAAGCTCATTTGCTTGTACATTTGGTACATAGATAGCATTTTGTCGAAGGCTTACTTTAATTAAGTTTCTCATATCATCGTTTCGTCCCTTCGGGACTTTTTGTGTTACT
>JAHDDA010000256.1 GCA_020629595.1 Chitinophagales bacterium | reverse complement strand
AATACGAGTTTTAAACTTAGAAACTTCAAACAATATAAAACATTATTAGTTCATACTTCTCTTATGCTAATTTTCGCTGAATCTATTCAAACAAATAGAGCCTAATACCAAATATTTTAAATAATTTATTAAAAGTTTTGATTTAGAAATAATGTAGTAGTAATTTTGCACCCGATTTGTAAAAATAGTGGAATGTTTAAAATACTAAATAATCAAATAAATAAATTAGCCTTAACATTTGTTTTTAGCTTATTCATTAGCTTTTCGCTATTTGCTGGTAGTGGCGATAAAAAAGCTCACGACCATTCTAAAGATGCACACGCACACGCCGAACACTCTGAAGATTTTGATGTAACAGGAACAATCCTACACCATATCTCTGATGCAAATACCTTTCCAATTGGAGGAAGTACCTTTATTCCATTACCTTGTATAATCTACAATACAAGCAAAGGAAGTTTCGATATGTTTTTATCAAACAATTTTGGGCATTACCACCACGGAAACGGAGATAAAGTTTATAAAGCAAGTTCAGGTTCAGAATATAAATTAGTTGGCGATAGAGTAAAATCGGCAACTGGTGACAATATAATCGACTTTTCAATTACTAAAAATGTATTTGGAATGTTGTTGGCTTCTGTAATATTAATATTGGTTTTCTTTTCAGTAGCAAAAGCCTGTAAAAGAAACGAAGGACAAAAGCCAACTGGCTTACAAAATATGATGGAGCCTTTTGTGAATTTCGTTATAGACGATGTAGCAAAACCAAATATTGGACATAAATACAAGAAATTTGTACCATACTTATGTACAGTTTTCTTCTTTATTTTAGTATTGAACCTTTTAGGTTTAGTGCCAATATTCCCAGGTTCGGCAAACGTAACAGGTAATATTGCCGTTACTTTAGTATTATCAGTATTTACATTTATATTAACAAACATAAATGGTACAAAAGATTACTGGATGCACATTTTCAATCCTCCAGTGCCATTAGCATTAAAACCATTATTAATTCCTTTAGAATTTATTGGAATATTAACCAAGCCTTTTGCCTTAATGATTCGTTTATTTGCGAACATTACCGCAGGACACATTATTATATTAAGTTTAATTAGCTTAATATTCATATTTGGAAAAATGGGAACAAGCACAGGTGGAACAATTGCAGGTATTAGTATGGCAGTACCGTTTGTATTATTTATGAATTGTATAGAATTATTGGTTGCCTTTCTTCAGGCGTACATATTTACAATGTTATCGGCATTGTTTATTGGTTTAGCAGTTGAAGAACACGACCACCATTAATAGTAGGTAAGGAAGCGATTTGTCGCATTCTTATTAATAAATTAAGATTTTTTATTTATTTAACCATATTTTTTTAAAACTTATTAAAATTTAAAACTATGCAGGGATTAGCTGCTGTTGGAGCCGGATTAGCTGTTTTAGGTGCCGGACTAGGAATTGGACAAATTGGTAAAGGTGCTTGTGAAGGTACTGCACGTCAACCAGAAGCGGGTGGAGACATTCGTACAACTATGATTATTGCTGCGGCACTTATTGAGGGTGCAGCATTATTCGCAATAGTTGTTGCCTTATTACAAGGATAATAGCAAACCTAAATTCTATGTAGAGGCGTAGCAATGCTACGCCTATATCTTTGTTTTAACAAAATAGAATTTTTATTTTTTAATTTCAAGAACACAAGCTTATGTTATTGCTAGAATCAAGTGCATTTTCATTAGTTACGCCAGACTGGGGGTTGGTTTTTTGGACAACCATCATCTTTCTTACGCTTTGGTTTATTTTAGGTAAATATGCCTTTAAACCAATAGCAAAAGCATTAGAAGACCGTCAAAACTCAATTGACGATGCCTTGAGTCAAGCGGAAAAAGCTCGTGAAGAAATTGCGAACTTACAAGCCGATAATGAGCGTATTTTAAAGGAAGCACGTGAAGAACGTGCCGCTATTTTAAAAGAGGCAAAAGATCAGGCAAAGCAAATTGTAGATCAGGCAAATGCTAAAGCTCAAGAAGAGATAGATAAAAAGCATGTTGCTGCTGTTGCAGAAATCAACAATCAAAAAATGGCTGCCATTATGGAAGTTAAAAATATGATTGGTGCTGAAACTGTAAAATTAGCAGAATCTGTTTTATCTCGTGAATTGAACGATAAGTCGAGCCAAGAAGCATTTATTGCACAAGAAGTGAGCAAAATTAATTTAAACTAAATCTAACTAATGTCTGCAGGTAGAATAGCAAGTCGTTACGCCAAGTCCTTATTGGATCTCGCTATTGAGCAAAATAAGTTAGACGAGGTTTATGAGCAAGTTTCTGGTATTTCTAGAAGCATTGCTGGAAGTGGTGAACTAGATAATTTATTAAAAAGCCCAATTGTTTCATCAGATAAGAAATTGGCTTGTTTGAACAAACTTTTTGGTGGGAAAGTAAATAACTTAGTTCAAAAATTTATTGAAATAATTGTTGGAAAACGCAGAGAAGCCTACTTAGGCGAAATTGCTAGCTCTTTTGTAAGTCAATACAACGCAAAGAAAGGAGTAGGCGAGGCAGTTTTAATTACCGCTTCAGAAGTTTCTGACCAATTACTTCAAAAAATAAAAGGATTCGTGATGGCGAATGCTGCTGGAATCAATACGGTTCAGTTAACTACCCAAATTGATCCTTCAATTTTAGGTGGTTTTATTCTTCAGTTTAATGATAAACAATACGATTCTAGTATTGCTTCAAAATTGAAGAACATCAGCAAGAATTTTTCCGATAACAAACACAAAAAATAAACAAAATGGTTGAAGTAAGAGCAGAAGAAATATCAGCTATACTACGCGAGCAGTTATCGGGTGGTAAAACAGCTGCCCAACTTGAAGAAGTAGGAACTGTATTACAAGTTGGTGATGGAATTGCCCGTATTTATGGTTTAACAAATGCACAAGCAGGTGAGCTTGTAGAATTTGAAAACGGTACACGAGCTATTGTATTAAACCTTGAGGAAGACAACGTAGGGGTTGTATTAATGGGTAAATCAGATGGTATTCGTGAAGGAAGTACTGTTAAAAGAACTGATTTAATTGCCTCTATTCCAGTAGGTGAAGGTATTGTAGGGCGTGTTGTAAACACACTTGGAAAACCAATTGATGGTAAAGGTGCAATTGAAGGTACAACTTATGAGTTACCATTAGAGCGTAAAGCTCCTGGTGTAATTTATCGTCAGCCAGTAGATGAGCCTTTACAAACAGGAATTAAAGCAATTGATGCAATGATTCCAATTGGTCGTGGTCAGCGTGAGTTAATTATTGGTGACCGCCAAACAGGTAAAACTGCCGTTGCAATTGATACAATTATCAACCAAAAAGAATTTTACGATAGAGGTGAACCAGTTTACTGTATTTACGTAGCTTGTGGTCAAAAATCTTCTACGGTAGCAGGGGTTGTTGCAGAGTTAGAAAAAGCAGGAGCAATGGCTTATACGGTTATTGTAAACGCTTCAGCTGCAGATCCAGCACCAATGCAGTTTTACGCACCATTTGCAGGAGCAGCTATCGGAGAGTTTTTCCGTGATACTGGTCGTCCAGCATTGATTATCTACGATGATTTATCAAAGCAGGCGGTTGCTTATCGTGAGGTATCTTTATTGTTACGTCGTCCACCAGGGCGTGAGGCATATCCAGGTGATGTATTTTACTTACACTCTCGTTTATTAGAGCGTGCGGCAAAAGTTACCGATAATGATAAAATTGCTTCACAAATGAACGATTTACCAGATGTGTTAAAACCAATGGTAAAAGGTGGTGGTTCATTAACAGCTTTACCAATTATTGAAACACAAGCAGGTGATGTATCGGCTTATATTCCAACCAACGTAATTTCTATTA
>JAHDDA010000255.1:652-3958 GCA_020629595.1 Chitinophagales bacterium | reverse complement strand
GAATTAGCAATCCAATAAATATGATCTGTTGAATAATTAGCATTTAAGAAAAAAGGTGTAGTTGTTAACAACTACACCTTTTTTAGTTAAATTTTGTACTTCGCTTTTAAATCATTTAAACGCTGAACCGTTTCAGATTGCCCTTTCTTTTCGGCTTCATTAATAAATTGGTCAACGTAGGCTTTGTATAATTCTTTTTCTCTTTCGTACAAACGAGCTTCTTTACCTCTAATTTTACTGTAATACGCAGATTTCTGTATTAGATGTTTAGAAATTGCTTCGCCCAGTTCACATCCTTCTTTGTCTGCACCAGCATCAAAATAACTCAAAACCATTGGGAAAGAATAAATAGTGTATGGTACATTTGAAGGAGGTAATACTTTTCGGCAATGTTCTAAAACTTCAATAGCTTCTTCTTTTTTGCCTTCAAAAATTAATCTATCTGCTAAACGAGTAAAGTTACTTCGCATATTTATAACCATTCTACTTAAATCAGTTCCAGCTAAAGTACCTTCTTTATCTAAGCCACCCCACTTAAACTTGTTTAATAAGTTGTCTTTCATTACATCTGAATTTACAACTCCAGAAAATGGTGATTGTGGATCAGCTTTTTTAGCAGGAATTGGAAGCAATCTATATGCTAATCCTTCTTGATGAAAATACTTATCTAAACCTTGGTAAGCACCTCTTTCAACAGAAACAGCAAAATAGATAGGTCTTTTCCAACCATTTTGAGCATTGGCGTTTATTATATCTAAAACCATTAAATCGTGTTTCAATAAACTTTGCTTTGGATTTATCCATTGCATTTGAGGTAAAGCCTCGGCAGCTTGCTCTGGTGACAAAATGTTATTTTTAACCATTTCATTTATATCGCAACTTATACTCATTTTTTGAGTAGGGTAGTAAGCAATTCTATCTTTTCCATAAGCAACCATATTGTCATCATTACCTATAAATTTCATAATGTCAGAAAGATTAACAAATCTATCGCTTGGTGCTACATCTGTTCTTTCATTATATAAAACTTGATCTCTAAGTGAACCTCTAATTTTTTCTTGTTCCAAAGTAAAATCAACTGGGGTTTGACCATCCATAACTCTACGGCACTGAGCAATATACCAATCTACACCTAAAAGCGATAGGTTTACAATACGAACATCGGTTCTAATGCCTTCTACTTGTTGTGCGTACCAAAGAGGATAAGTATCGTTATCGCCCTGAGTAAATAAAATGGCATTTGGAGCACAAGAATTTAAGTAATTGGCGGCAAAATCACGTGCAGCAGTTCTTCCGTTTCTATTATGATCGTCCCAGTTTTGGAAACCCATTAGTAAAGGAACACCTAAACATAAAGCTGTTGCAATCATTGCTCCAGTTGCCCCCATTTTTTTTATAGCGTTGTAAACACCTAAAACACCTAAACCAACCCAAGCAGCAAAAGCATAAAAAGAAGCAGCAAAAATATAATCTCGTTCACGAGGTTCAATTGGTGGTGAGTTACCATAAATAATTAAAGCTACACCAGTTAATAAAAATAAGAAAGTTAGGATTACAAATGTTTTCTTATCTCTATTGAAATGAACCACTAAACCTAAAATTCCTAAAAGTAAAGGCAGATAAAAATAGGTGTTTCTTGCAGGTGTGTTTTTATCAATATCAGGTAAATTAAATTGAGAATCTAAGCGAGCATTTAACACATTATCTACTGGTGCAATACCTCCCAGCCAATTGCCATTTTCTCCATTGCCAGTTCCTTGCTCATCATTCTGTCTTCCAACAAAATTCCACATAAAGTACCGAACATACATATAGTTTATTTGGTACTTAAAGAAGAACTTAACATTGTCAATTAAGTTTGGTCGGTATCTTGCACGTTTGTTTTGTGGTACATCTAACCAATTCAAATATCTTTCTCTATGTTTTGAATCGTACATACGAGCAAAAAACTTTTTTTCGCCAGCATATTTGTATTCAAAACGTTCCCCAACCTTATCATATTTATCTTTACCTTTTGCATATCTTGTACCTGTATAGTTTACACCAGTTGGCGATTCGGTAAAATAATGACCAAAAAATATTGGTCGAGAGCCATATTGATCACGATGTAAATATGATGAAAGACTTACAATATCTCTTGGGCTATTCATATCTATATAAGGACCAGAGTTTGAACGCAATACTACGGTTGTAATGGTTGAATAACCAATAAGAATAAACATAAAAGCTAATAAAATATTATGAGCCAATGCCCAGCCTTTTGTTCTAAAAAAGCGAAGTCCAAAGATTATTGCTCCAATAAATATAATAAGAAAAACAATTAATCCAGAATTAAAAGGTAAACCCATTCCATTTACAAAAAGTAATTCCAAACCTGCAATAGCATCAACAATTCCAGTAATTATTCCAGATAAAAAGAAGAGTAATATGAATACAGAAATGCCTAATGTTATGATAATACCTTTAATTGAAGGTGCTTCAGATCTTTTGAAATAATAAATTAAGCCTAAAGCTGGAATTGTTAAAAGATTAAGCCAGTGTACGAAAATTGAAATTCCCATTAAAAAGGCTATTAAAATCAAATATCTATCGGCTTGTGGTTCATCGGCTTTGCTTTCCCAACGGCACATTAACCAAAATACTATTGAGGTAAAAAGCAAAGACATTGAGTAAACCTCGGCTTCTGTGGCAGAAAACCAAACAGAATCTAAGAAAGTACCTGTTAAGCCACCAACTAAACCAGCTCCTAAAATGGCAAATATGTTTCCTTGTGTCCAATCATCTTCAGATTTTATGAGTATTTTTTGTCCCATATAGGTTGTAATCCAAAACAAAAACATCATAGACAAACCCGAACAAAGAGCCGACATAAAGTTTAAAGTAAGCGGAACTAATTCAGCATTACCAAAAGCAAAAAGGGTAAACATTCTAGCTATCATTAAAAAGTTGGGGGCTCCTGGCGGGTGAACAACTTGCAATTTGTACGAAGCGGCAATAAACTCACCACAATCCCAAAGGCTTGTTGAAGATTCCATTGTAAGGGTGTAAACTAAAGTGGCAATTATACCTACTAAAATTCCACCAAAGAAATTAAGTTTTTTAAACTGTTGCATTTATATATTTCTTCTATTTAAAAGAATTAGAGTGTAAAATTACTAAATGATTTGTTGGTGTATTAATCGAATAACTTTTTTTAAATTTTTTTATTAAAATTTGGGTAAAAAGTTTGCAAGTAAAAAATAGCACTTCTATATTTGCATTCCCAATTACGGACAGACCTATGGTGTAATTGGTAACACACCGGTT
>JAHDDA010000255.1:0-613 GCA_020629595.1 Chitinophagales bacterium | reverse complement strand
CAACGTTAAAGCGTTAAACCCTTGTAAGTCAATGATTTATGAGGGTTTTTTAATTGCTTAAATCTTAGGTGCTTGACGTTATTCGATTTTTTATACTTTTTATACCTATTTGTTAATTTTCTGAATTAAAGTTTTTACCATCGCAACGGCGAACCGTAAAAAAGCCTTAACAATATTATTTACTGCTAAGGCTCAATTTTCTATTTTAAATATATTTAAAATCTGTTCTATTATTCCACTTCTTTAAATCCTTTAGGTTTCATCATTTTTAAATCGTGAATGTTTAGATGTTCTAAGAATGAACCAAAATTAAACTTCCAAAATACCACCGTACACAAATATTTAAACATATCGCCTAAATGTGTTAAGTCATCATTTTTGATATTCTTACTAATTGAGTTTTTTCCAGTCTTAGTCAATTTAATTGTTTCGCTTGTGGTTTTACGTTCAATGGTACATTCAACAAAGTTTAAATCCTGTATCAATAATTTACAAGATGAATTTATATAGCAATGAATAGGGTGCTTTGTCTGTTTGCCTGTTGCTCCAAAAATTACGTTGCATCGTTCCCTGTAAATCTTGTTAGTATCTGCTGAACTTGGAACTTTAAATT
>JAHDDA010000254.1:2353-3961 GCA_020629595.1 Chitinophagales bacterium | reverse complement strand
AAAGACATTTTATGGATTAATACCCAACTCCTTCAAAATTTCTTTAGTATCTTTTTCTTGTCTTTCACCATTTATATAAACAGCTACAAAAGCTTTTTTAAATCCTTGCTGTTGGAACTGTTCACTTTGCGATTTTGCCGTATAATAATCAGTGTAATAACCTGTTAAATATCGTTTTACATCATTTGGACCAATCTCTTTTTCAACGTAATCATCTACTTTTTTGAAATAACTAGATTGTGTGCTTAAATCTCTGTTAAATGCCCCAAGTTGTATTTTATATACAATGTTTTTTGTGGTAGTTGCACCTTTGTAATTATTATCAAAGAATGTATAGTTATCTGAAGTGTTTGAAACTACATTTTCTATTGTTTGAGGTGTTGTTCTTTTTACTGTTTGCGTGTTTTCAACTACAATTTCTTCTACATCTCGATCAAAAATTTTCTCTACATATTCCTGTAACTGATATGGCTTTTTACCACGAAGTACAATATGGGTTACTTCAGAACTTTTAGTAAATTTTGTGTCAATTTTTTTAAAATCTTGAATTTTTCCCATACTAGAGTGTACCACTGTGTATTCATGAGCTAATTCTAGTGGCATATAGAAGTTCCCTTCCTTATCGGCATAGTGAATTTGTTTTGAATTATTAGTGTGGTCTAATACCTCAATTACGGCATTTTTTATTGGATTTATATCTTTTCCGTATTCAATAACAGAACCAATGAGGTAAAAGACTTTTCCAATAGCAACGTCTTCATCTTTAGGTACAAATACATTTACTTCTTCTTTAGGACTAAATTTGCTATCTTTTTTATTGGAGTTTTCTTTTTCTTCAGCTACTTCTTCTTTTTTTACACCTCCAATTTTAGGAATAATGC
This sequence comes from Chitinophagales bacterium, assembly GCA_020629595.1. GTDB lineage: Bacteria > Bacteroidota > Bacteroidia > Chitinophagales > UBA2359 > JAHDDA01. The sequence goes on along the minus strand of JAHDDA010000254.1, from coordinate 3,080 downwards.
TTTTAGTTTTGGTTTCGGCAATTTCTTCTTTAATCTCTTTTTCGGTAGGTTCTACTTTTACTGCTTCCACCTTTTTAACTACTGTTTCTGCCGATGCAGAAGATTTTATTGGACTTGGTGCATTTATTAAAGATTTATCAGCTAGCATTTGAGTTGCTTTTTCTTGCTTAATAAATATTTCGTAAATATCATCAAATCCTTTACCTCCTTTTCTATTCGATGCAAAATAGCCAATTTGTTTATTAGGAAAAAGAACTAAGCCAGAATCATCATAAGGACCGTTTATAGGATAGCCTATATTGGTAGCTTGTTGCCATTTCCCTTTTTCATAATTTGTAGAAAAAATATCTAAACCGCCAAAGCCTCCCCAGCCGTTTGATGAGAAATATATAGTACCATCATCGTGTAAAGTAGGAAAAATTTCATTTCCTTTAGAATTTACATTACTGCCTAAATTTTTCGGAACTCCCCATTTACCTCCTTTTTTCTTAACAATATATAAATCCATTCCTCCTTTTCCTCCTTGTTTATCAGAAGTAAAAATCATTGTATTGCCGTCTTTAGATATTGCTGGATGACTTACAGAAAAGCTATTTTCTTTACTACAAAAAGGCAATTCTTTTATGTTATCCCATTTTCCATTTACAAGTTTGGCTTCGTAAATCTTTAAAATACTTGTTGATTTTCCACTCTTTTTATTTTTCTTACCACGTTTAACATTTCTTGT
>JAHDDA010000254.1:0-2253 GCA_020629595.1 Chitinophagales bacterium | reverse complement strand
TGATACTGTGAAGAATCTGCAAGATATTTATTTATATTTGAACACCAATTTATAAAATAATCGGCACGTTTATCACTTGGTACTTTTTCTTTATAAATACTAAACCATTTTAATGCTTCTTCATATTTTTTATCACTCATTAGAGCTTGAGCATACTTTAACTTTAATTCATGGTCGCTTTTATTGCTATCAATAGCTTTTTTAAAATTAAAAGCTGCTTGCCTATATTGGCTTGTTCTAAAATAACTTTCAGCTAATTTAGGATAAGCATCTTTAGCATTTTTTTTCTTTTTCTTTATGTACTGCTTGTATAAATCAATAGCCTCGTGGAATCTGAAATCTTCGAACTTTTCATCGGCTTGTTTTAACAAATTACCCTGTGCATTTACTGTGTAGGTACTTGACAGCAGAATAAATAACAGACAAATTTTTAAATTAAAATTTCTCATAGTTTTACGTTTTCTCTCTGTGTAGCGTTTTTCAGTAATCGTGCCAATTTTTATGATAAACTATATTTTTGTTTGTAATTGTTTGGTTATCAGTTGATTGTGATGATGTTTTTTTAAATGTTAATTGTTTGTTTTTTAGGACATTTTCAGTAAAAACTAATTTATAAGCAATAGTTTTTTATTTCATATTTGAAGAATATTACTTTTATGAGAAATAGCTATAAATTTGAACAAATTATTTGAATGAGGTTCTTATTTCATTTTGGTAGATATATAACAATGTTATTCAATATGTTTTCTCGTCCTGAACGAAAAACAATGTATTGGAGAGAGTTATTACGTCAGATGTATGAGATTGGCGTTGGCTCGCTAATGATAGTTGCAGTAATATCTGTTTTTATTGGTGCAGTTACAGCGGTGCAATTTGCTTATCAATTAAAAGATTCATTTGTACCAGCTTACTACATTGGGTTTATAGTTCGTAGTTCTATGCTTATCGAATTAGCTCCGACTTTTTCTTGTTTGGTTTTGGCAGGAAAGGTGGGATCTAATATAGCTTCCGAACTGGGAAGTATGCGAATTTCTGAACAAATAGATGCTTTACAAATAATGGGCGTAAATACAACATCATATTTAGTTGCTCCTAAAATATTAGGGGCAATAATTGTAGTTCCATTGCTAATTATAATTTCGGCTGCATTAGGTATGTTTGGTGGTTTATTAGCATCTATGGGTAATGGTTTACCCTTTGAAACTTTTATGAAAGGTTTGCTTTCTTGGTTTGTGCCTTTTAATGTAGTTGTAATGTTGGTTAAAGCCGTTGTGTTTGCTTTTTTACTTACTTCTGTTGCTTGTTATCATGGATTTTATGTAGAAGGTGGCTCTTTGGGAGTAGGTAAAGCTAGTACAAGAGCAGTTGTTCAAGGATGTATTTTAATTTTATTTGCAGACTATATAATAGCTCAAGTGATGACTTAGAAGTTATTAGTGATGAGTGATGAGTTTTTAGTTAAGCTTTACTTACAACTAAAAACTCACAACTAAAAACTAAACAAATGATAGAAGTTAACAACATACACAAATCTTTTGATGATAAACACGTTTTAAAAGGAATATCAACTGTTTTTGAAGCAGGAAAAACCAATTTAATTATTGGAACTTCTGGTTCTGGAAAAACCGTTTTTATCAAATGTATGATAGGACTTTTTGATATAGATAAAGGTGATATTTCTTATGGCGGAAGGATATTGAGTAAGATGGGTAAAAAAGAAAAAAAAGAATTGCGTACCGATATTGGAATGCTATTTCAAGGAAGCGCTTTGTTTGATTCAATGACTGTGCAAGAAAATGTAATGTTTCCATTAGATATGTTTACCAGAAAAAAATATGCTGAAAAAATTGATAGAGTTAACGAAGTATTAGAAAGAGTAAACCTTGTTGGTGCAAATAATAAATACCCTTCTGAGATATCTGGAGGAATGATGAAAAGAGTAGGAATTGCACGAGCAATTGTTTTAAAACCCAAATTTCTATTTTGCGACGAACCCAATTCAGGTTTAGATCCTAAAACCTCTTTAACTATTGATGCACTTATTTCTGAAATAACAAAAGAAAATAATATTACTACTATTATAAATACCCACGATATGAATTCTGTTATGGGAATGGGGGAAAAAGTTGTTTTTCTTAGAAATGGGCATAAACATTGGGAAGGTAACTCTAAAGAAATTATTAGTTCCAATGATGAAATTTTACAAGATTTTATATTTCCTAGTGAGTTTTTGAAAGAACTCAAAAAAGGAGC
>JAHDDA010000253.1 GCA_020629595.1 Chitinophagales bacterium | reverse complement strand
TTTTTTCGATTTTATAACACTCCAAAAAGTTTATATTTTTAAAGATATTGGAAGCGATACTTACAACGCAGTTTATCCGCACCTAATACATATTTCAGAATATTTACGCACCGATGGTATTCCATGTTGGAGTTTTGCACAAGGTTTAGGGCAAAATATTACCAATTCGGGCATTGATAACCCGTTTAATTGGTTTTTATATCTCTTAGGAAAAGATAATTTAGCCTACGGTGTCATTTTCGTTGAAATAATTAAAATACTGCTAACCGCTTGGCTTTGTTACCGCTGGCTTTTGGTGATTTTTAAAAATCATTTTGCCAGCACTTTTGGAGCAATTGCCTTTGCCTTAGGTGGCTATATGATTGTTGGTGGAAGTTGGTATGTACATTCATGGTTGTGTTTTAAAGTTGTATTATTACTTTGGGCATTTGAAAAAGGCTACCGCAAAGGAATTTGGGTTTGGTGGGCATTGGCTGTATTTTGGTCATTAGATGTAAACGCCCTATTTATTTTTCAGGCAACCCTAACTTATCTACTATTTCGCTTGGTACAACAAGCTAGTTATAAACAACGAAATATACTACAATCTATCATTATTCCAGCTGTAAGTTATGGCTTTTTAGGTGCATTAATGAAAGCACCTTTATTGGGCAGTATTTTTTACAGAGTTTGGGATAGTCCACGACTTACGGGCGGTTTTTCGGCAAGTAATCAGTTATTGAATGCTCCTTTTTTTGAAAGAATAGAACACTATATTACGGCTTTTCTACGCTTTTTAGGAAACGATTTGTTAGGAAATGGTTCTAATTATACAGCTTGGCAAAATTACTTAGAAGCTCCACTTTTTTATTGTGGTATTTTAACGCTTTTACTTGTTCCACAGGCATTTTCTTTTATGACAAAATGGGAAAAGGTAGCTTTTGCCAACTTACTTAGCTTTTGGATTTTAGCCATTATTTTTCCATATTTACGCTACACATTATATTGGTTTTCGGGCGATTATTACAAAATTGTAATGAATACTTTTGTGCCTTTGAGCCTTATTTTTTGTGCCTGCCGAGCTATTATTGGTTTTCAGCAAAACAGAAAATTTAATATAAAATTATTAATCTCTACAGCCTCCATTTTATTACTTGGCTTATTCTGCTGCGTTTTCTACTTGCAAACACAACAAAATGTTTTTGAAAAATCGGGCTTTTATATTTTTCAATCTGCAATAATTATTGTGCTTGAAACGGCTTGCTTGTCTTTTCTATTTGGAAAACAGCAAAAAACTATTTCAATCAATAAATTTAATATTCAGCCAGTACTGTTACTCATTTTACTTTTAGGTGTGGAAATGTTGGTGGTCAATTTTTCTAGTGTAAACCAACGCCAAGGTATTACAAAAAATGAGTTACAAAAACGAATTGGCTACAACGATTATACCTTAGAAGCTGTTGACTATTTAAAGCAAAAAGACAATAGTTTTTTCAGAATTTCAAAGCGTTTTTCTTCTAGCTTAACAGCCAATAATAGCCTAAACGATGCAAAAGCCCAATCGTTTTTTGGAACATCTTCTTACTCTTCCTTCAATCAAGGTTATTATGTTAATTTTTTAAAAGAAATGAATGTAATTTCTACCGAAAAAGAAAATGAAAGCCGTTGGATTATGGGCTTGCGAAAACGTCCATTATTAGAAAAGTTAGTAAGTGTAAAATACATTTTAGGCGAAGGCAAAAATGCCACAAATGATTTAGAAAATTTGGCTCTTTTTGGCGATAAAACCCTATTTCAGTACAAAGAAAAAATGCCATTGGGCTTTGTTTACACCCAGTTTTTCCCAGAAGCATCTTTTACACGAATGAACAATGAGCAAAAAGATTGTTCTATCTTAAATGCCGTTATTATTTCTGAAGAAATAGGAAAGGCAAAACCGTTTTTAACTCGACAAACAAAACCTTACCGAAAAAATTGTATTCCTGAAATTACCAATGAATTGGCAGTAAAATATTTTTCAAATAATAAAATAATTTTTGAAGGCAAAACACCAGCAGGAATGTTTTTTACAAGTATTCCTTTTGATTTGGGTTGGCAAGTAAAAGTTATTCAAAATGGCAATGAAATAAACAGTAAAATTGAGTTAATAAATTTTGGATTTATAGGTGTTTCTTTACCAAATGCTTCCGAAAATACACAAATAACATTAACCTATGTGCCACCTTTTGCAAAAGTTGGCTTATTAATTGCCAGTATTGCGTGGATAATTTTAGCATTTTTATTTTACAAAAACAGTACTCGAAAGTTAATTTAGCAGTCGAAAAGAAAACAGCTCAATGCTTTAAAAACTGTAAAGATTTATGTTAAAGAAAACAACTGCTTTTTTATTTCTTATGGTAGGATTATTTGCAGGAATGATTGTAGAAAGAATTATTTATCCTAGAACCAATTATTCAGAAGTTACTGAAGTAAAAGCTGAAGAACCAAGCATTGATGATGCAAAGAATGAAACGTTTGAAAAAATATCGCTAGCCTTAAAGGCGTTTAATTTTGAAGGGCTTTCTACCGATAGGCAAGAAATGAAAGTTACCGAACCATTGGATATTTGCATAAATAGCCAAGATGACGAGGGCAATTATATTTTAGGAACAGGTGTAACCACTAGAGTTTTAGGCGATCGTCCGCCAGATATGCCAGAAATGATGCACAATTATTGGTTATTTAAGGTAAGTTATACCGAAGGTGAAGCCAAAGTTGTTGAGACTATTCCTACTTTTAGCAACGATTGTTCTTGGATGAATTTTGAAGAACACCAACGAGAAGTTGACGAAATTGAAGAGGAGTAAATTGAGTTTTTGAATATTGAATTTTAGAATGAATTGAAAATGTATATACTATTAGCAAACAGTTTTATGAGTAGTTTTTTATGGGCAGCTTTGGGTTTAGCCATTGCCGCTATTTTAGGATATTTTATTGGAAACTTAACAAAAAAAACAACAGTTGTTGAAGAAGTTGCAGAAACCGATACAAGTGGCTTAGAAAAAGAAATTCAAGCATTAGAAAAAAAGTTATCTAATGCTGAAAAAAACTACGATAAGTTACGCAAAGAAAGAAACAGAATAAATGAAAAGTTAACAGATAAAAGTGAGGCTTACGAAGAATTATTGAAAGAATTTAAGCAGGCTAAAATTGAAATGGAAGATAAATTAGCAGATTATAATGCCTTAGAAAAACGCAAAGATCAAATTGAAGAAAAATACAGCCGTTTCAAAATTGATTACGATGCTATTAAAAAAGAAATCCTAAACGAAAGAAACGAGAAAAACAGTTTTAGAAATAAAGCTAAAAGAGCCGAAAAAGAATTGGAAGATTTTAGAAATCGTTTAATTACAGAACAAAAACGCAGTGCACAATTACAAGCAAGTTTAGATGAACTGGAAACAGTACATAAAAAATTAGAAGATTTACGTATTAACTACAAAGTACAAAGCCGTAAGGTTAAGAAGTTAGAAAAAGACTGCCAATACTGGGAAGATCAACACTACAAAACCCACCACGAATTAACAGAACAACGTGATAAATACGAAGAGTTATTAGACTTGAACCAAGAACGACATTTGCAAATATTACGTATGCGTGAGGAGAAAAAATCGCACCTTGCTATGATTGCAGACTACAAAGGCAGATTTGTAAAACTACATGATGAAGTGCATAATAATAGTAAGTAAATGTAATTTACCTGTAATGACAAGGCATCTTGTGGTCAAATTTGTTATTTTGAACAACCTACCTTGAAGGTTTTGACCGTAAGTTAATTTCCCCTATTATTCAAAGTCGGTCAGTTCTTTATTTTTCATTATGATTCTTGAATTGAAATTTCAACAGCTACGACTGACTGTCTAATGCTATGAGAAATTTACCACTAAAATATATCGGGACATTCAGTATTACCCTAAGTACTTGAAAATCATATAAAATAATCGTATT
>JAHDDA010000252.1 GCA_020629595.1 Chitinophagales bacterium | reverse complement strand
TTGCGTAGTTCTCCATAGCTTCTAAATTTCTAATGCGTGCTTCTATGGCAATTTTAGAGGTTTCTACAAATAAACTCATTTCTTTTAATGGAATATCTTGTTTGTAATTTTCGGGATATTTTGTTTGTAAGCCTGAAAGCAAACTATCTAATGAAACCTTAATTGAATTGTTGGGCGTTTTAAGGACAAAACTATTTTTATCTAAGTTATCATAATCGTAGTTAAAAGAATAAGCGGCTTCATTAATAAAAAATTCGTTTCTACAATTAGGAATAGAGCCTCCTAAAAAATCTTTGTAATAATCTGCTCCGTTTAACGCAATAAGTGGTTCTATCTCGGCTCGGTATTGGTATCTTTTTTGGCGTGGTGTGTCAACTGTATTTCCTTTTTTAATACCCATTGTACGCAAATAAAATGTTTTCTGTGAAAATCCTCTTTCTTCATTCAAATTTGCCAATAATATTGAATCCATATTTTGTTCATAAAACTTATTTAATGGCTTATGACTATGAAAATTTAGCAAGTAATCAATCATCGATTTTAAATCTTTGGTCGCTTCTCCGTCAATAGAAAGATTGTTTTCATTGGCTTCAATATTCCAAACATTTATTGGATTCCAACCAGAATGAAAAACCTCATTTTTAATTTTTCCATTTTCATTTAATAAATTATTATCGTTCAAAAGGTTTTCAATTCTATTCAACTGGCTTTTTTCGCTTACAGTAAATACATTGAACGGACTAAACAACATAAACAAAATAATTACCGCCAACGAAATAGGAACAACCTTTATGTTTTTATTAAAAATGGTAAAGTATGAAGCAATAAAAAACAGCCAAAAACCCAATGCCACAATTATATATCGGTTTATGGTAATGCCATAATCTACAATACGAATACCAATGGCGTAAAACAACATTACTGTTAATGGAATAAGCAATATATAATACAATTTTGTGAAAGATTTTATCCATTTATTTTCTTTAAATTTACCGTAAGGAAACATCAACAAAGTTGTAAAAATGCCCACAACCGAAACGCAAATAATTAAATACGAAACCAAACCTTTGGGCCAATCCCAACTAATTAAAATTTTAAACGAATAAGCGTATAAAATAATTAAATACACACACAATAGTGGCATTAAAATGTATTGCGTTAAAATTTTTAAGGCTTTGGGATAGCTATAATCATTTTCTAGAGCATTGAAATTTTCAGGTATTTCAGATACAAAAAACCAAGTATTAAATACACCACCAACTACGGCAAAAAGGTAGAAATAATATTTTCCGTCAACATTCAAATCGAATAAAAAATCGAGGGCAAAAAGAGCAAATGCCAAACCTACAAATAATACAGCTGAGAATATAAAAGCCGTAAGAAATCGTAAAAACAAGGTTTTATTGTAATTCCAAAAACCATTAATTTCTTTGCTGGCAATATAAGGTAAAAAAGCAACTAACAAATGAACCAATACAAACAAAAATGCATAACGAATATAATGTTTTGCATTGGCAAAAACTTCGGCTTTAGGTAGGCTAAAATACAAGCAAAGCAATAAAGCAACTACGGCAATATTTAAGGCTATTTTAAGTGGAAAGCCTATTTGTTTTTTTTCGCTAAAAATTTGTACTGTAAAAAAAAGAGAAATGCCTAAAATAGCTGAAATAAACAGGTTAATAAATGGAAAAAAATTACTAATAAAATCTTCTTGATGTGCTACATAAATTATGGTTGATGTAGCTACAAATGCACATAAAATTGCAAGCGGAAACCTTTTTAAAGATTGTATTGCATTTTGAATTAAAACTTGAATTGATAGAAATTGCATTTTCTAAAAATACGCCAAGTTGTTTAATGCTGTATTCATTTTTACTAACAATCAACCATATTTACCGAAACTGCCAAACCACCCTCGGCTGTTTCTTTATACTTGCTGTTCATATCTTTTGCGGTTTCCCACATAGTTTTAATAACCTTATCTAAGCTAACTTTTGCTTCGTTGGCATTACTTTCTAAAGCTATATTTGCGGCGGTTATAGCTTTCATTGCCCCCATAGAATTACGTTCAATGCAAGGAATTTGAACCAATCCACCAATTGGATCACAAGTTAAACCCAAATGATGTTCCATTGCTATTTCGGCAGCCATTAATACTTGCTCAACCGAACCTCCCAAACAGTGGGTTAAAGCCCCCGCTGCCATAGCCGAAGAAACACCTATTTCAGCTTGACAACCACCCATTGCTGCCGAAATAGTAGCCCCTTTTTTAAAAAAAGTACCTAATTCCCCTGCAACACATAAAAATTGCTCAATTATATTATTAGGCAACGTAAACCTTTCTTCGCTAAAACATATTAAATACATTATTACTGCTGGAATTACACCCGATGCTCCATTAGTAGGTGCGGTAACCACTCGTCCCATTGCTGCATTTTCCTCATTTACAGCAAAGGCAAAACACGAAATCCAACGTATTATTTTATCGAAATGAAATTTGCTATTTTTAATTACATCAATCCATTCTTCTGGAGAATTGTAATGGGTATTTTTGCCTATTAATTGCTTGTTTAGTGCTGCAGCTCTACGTTTTACCTCCAAACCGCCTGGAAGCGTTCCAGCAGTATGGCAACCTTTGTACACGCATTGCAACATTACCTGCCATATTGTTTCAATATCATCTTTTATTTCATTAATATTTCGCCAAAAAAGCTCATTAGCAATTACCATTTCATAAACTGAAATATTGTTTTGTTTGCAATGTTCAATTAATTCATTAGAATTATTGCAAGGGTATTTTAATTGAATGTTTTGTATTGTACATTTTGTTGCCGAATATTCTAAATTTTGAACAACAAAGCCGCCACCAACTGAAAAATATTGTTCTGAAGAAATTAAGTTCTCTTTTTTATCAAACGCATCGAATTGTAAACCATTGGCATGAAAAGAAAGTGTTTTATCAAAGTGAAATAAAAGATGATTTTGGTAATTAAATGAAATTTTCTTTTTTCCATTTAAGAATATAGAAGCTGTTTGCTGAATATTCTGTACCTTATCGGCAATTAACGCTGTATTGGTAATTGTAGGATTTTCACCCAACAAACCCATCAAAATAGCAATATCTGTGGCGTGTCCTAATCCTGTTTTTGCCAATGAACCAAATAAATGAATAACTACAATTTCTGTTTTTTCAATATCTAATATTTCTAACCATTGCAAAACTGCCTTCCAAGGACCCAATGTGTGCGAACTTGAAGGACCAACACCAATTTTTAGCATATCAAAAATGCTTATCCTTTCTGTATTATTATTTACTTTTGATTCCACGCAACTAATGTAAATAGAAATTTGGTCTTTTTAAACAATTAAACTGCACCAAATAACACTAAAACTATTTTATGAAAAAATCAATACTTATTTTATGTTTGCTTTTCTATACTTTTTTATTGCAAGCACAACACATCTACGAATTAGAAGCAATGAACCTACGTTTTGAATCGCCAGAGCTATTAGAAAAAGATGCAGCAATACCCAACGATATTGTTGTTTTTGAAAACGAGAATTTTTATATTGATTTTGTCGTCTTACCCTTTGAAGAATTAAGCAAAAAATCTGAAGAAGGTGCAGTTTTTGCTCTTGAAGAGGCAATTTTAGATTATCAGTTTATTGATGCACAAGAAATAAAAAAACTATCCAATTTTAAAGATGCGTGTTATGTTTTAGCTAAAGAAGATGAAATAAGTGAAACACCTGTTTTTACAGTTATAATAATGAATTACGAAGAAAAATTTTGCTATGATGTAACCGTTTACTGCGAAAATAATGATGTTATAAAAGGAGAAAAAATTGTGAGAAGCATAAAATATATTCGCTGATTTAAAACTATATTACTTTTTTAGTACAGGACAAAAATGTAATTCTTAAATGCAAGGGAATAAATTCGCCTTGAAAGTAACGGATTCCAAGG
>JAHDDA010000251.1 GCA_020629595.1 Chitinophagales bacterium | reverse complement strand
AGCCAACTCCTGCCGTAATTTTATAGCCATTTATTCGGGTAATATTTTCAATTCGTAGCTTATGTTCTTGTTCCGTAGAAAGATAATCGAATAGTTTTATTTCGTTTTCATCGTTGTTCAAAAACTTAAAAGCTGAATTATTTAGGCGTGAACGAGAAAGCACCACATTGGTATAACTTTTTTCTCTAAACCAAGTATATTTTAGTCCGTTTGTGTAATTCCATTGTTCGTTTACAGGAATGTTTTGAAGTGCGTAACGTTGAAATTCAAAATCAGCATAATCAGGTGAAGAAACATCATAAAACTTTTCATCTTCATTTAAAACAAAATCATCTATTGCTCCAATTCCTATAAAAGTAAGTCGGTGATTTTTGTTAATTGGAATATTTATTTTGGTCTGAAAATCGTTGTAAGTTGGTAAAAATGGCAAGCCAATAGCGGCAAATAAAAACTGTAAATATGATCTACGTGCCGAGAAAATAAAACTGGCATCTTTGTTTTTCTTACTCAAAGGACCTTCTATCACCATTGCCAAATCGGAAGAACCCAAAGTTAACGAACCACCAATTCTATCTTTTCGACCTTCTTTAAATTCAAAATTAAAAACCGAACTCAAAGCATTGGCACGATTGGCAGGAAACGCCCCAGAAAAGAAATTGACTTCTTTCACAAAATCAACATTAATCATTCCTACTGGTCCGCCCGATGCTCCTTGTGTAGCAAAGTGGTTAATTGTTGGAATTTCAATGCCATCAATATAAAATGTATTTTCGGCTGGCGAGCCTCCACGAATTAAAATGTCGTTTCTAAAACTTACCGTTGAGGCAACACCTGGTAAACTTTGAATTACTTTTGAAATATCTCGATTTCCTCCTGGATTTCGTTTTATTTCACTTACACCTATGGTTTTTAAAGAAACAGGACTTTCGGCAGTTTTAGAAAATGGTTTTGCTTTTATTACAACTTCTTCCAGTTCTGAAGCATTTTCTTCTAAAGCAAAATCAACTTGTGCGGGTTTATTACTTTGTACCTGAATTTCGTATTCTACCTTAGTTTTGTAACCTAAATAGGAAACTTCTACATTGTATAAGCCTGTTTTAAGTTGCTCAATTGTGTAATTTCCATCAATATCGGTTGAAGCACCAATGGTTGTTCCTTGAATAATAACATTGGCAAACGGAATTTCTTCATTGCTTACAGCATCAAAAACTCGTCCTTGAATTATGCCGTTTTGTGCGGTGGCTATTAAGGAAATAAAAAAACTTAGGAATAATATTAATCGATTATGCATTTTCTATTGTTCGTTCTTGGCGAATAACAGAAAAGTTAGGTTTTGGTTGAAGTATTCATCAAATTATTTTTTTTTGTATAAAAATTCATTATGAAAAAATTATTGTCATTACTACTCTTTACTGTTATTCCTATTAGCATATTCAGTCAAGTAACTTATGATCAAGTTGTAAATAAGAAGAAAAAGGGTAACATTAAATCTTATATTACCAATAATGGTGAGCATTTTGAAATAGGGGATACATTAACATTGGGTAATCCAGTAAGTGGCGATGAATATTCAGCTATTCGTCAGGATGCAAAAATAGCTCAATACCCATTAAGTCAAAATGCAAATAATACAAAGGTTGCCATTAAAAGAATGAATGCTCAATTTGGAAGATTAGTAGTTTTTACTACTAAACCAACGGGATTCGGTTTCGGCTTATACATTATTAGCTTAGATAGGGCTATTGAAAATGGCGAAATTGTAACGAGCTATATGTCAAGTGACCAAGCACTTGAGGAACTCAAAAAATGGAAGGATAAATTAGAATTAGATTTAATTTCCAAAGAAGAGTATGAAGCAAAGAAAAAAGAACTTTCTGAGTTCATTAAATAAGATATAGAAATCTTAGTTCTAAAACGGCGTATTCAATGAGAATCACGCCGTTTTTATTTTTTAGAAAATATCAAGGAAAATAAGCTGGTTCTTCAACTTTTATATTTTTTTCGTTACTTCATTGTGTTTCAAAAATAGGATAAAAAGTTTAGTCGTAATTTGTTTAACCTCAACTTCACTTAATTTTGCTTTTAAATGAACCAATTCGAGCCAATAAATAAAGCTTACAATACTGTTTTTCAAACTGGAAAACTAAGCATTGGTCTTGTTGTACCAATCGAAAACTACGCAACAAGTCCTGTGCCTACAATGCAAAACCATTTGGAAAGGGTAAAACTGATTGAAAAATTGGGTTTTAAAGCACTTTGGGGGCGTGATGTTCCTTTAAATGTGCCAAGTTTCGGCGATGCTGGGCAAACCTTCGACCCGTTTACTTATTTGGGGTTTTTGGCTGGTCAAACCTCTAAAATTGCCTTGGGTGTTGCAAGTATTGCTTTGCCTTTGCATCACCCTATTCATATTGCAAAATCAGTGGCAACTATCGACCAACTTTCGCAAGGAAGAATAATTTTGGGCGTTGCTTCGGGCGATAGATACGAAGAATATCCAGCATTAGGTTTTCAATATGAAAAGCGTGGCGAAATGTTTAGAGAAAACTTTAAATATATTCGTTCGGCTCAAGAAACTTTTCCAATTTTAGAAACAAAAAATTACGGAAATTTAAATGGAGCATCCGATATTTTACCCAAACCTTTTGGCAACAAAATTCCGATGTTAATTACTGGTCAAAGTAGGCAATCAATACAATGGAATGCCGAATTTGGCGATGGATGGATGTATTATCCTCGTAATTTGGAGCAACAGAAACATACAATTGATAATTGGCGAAAATTAGTAGCTGAAACAAGTGAATATAATAAGCCTTTTATACAACCTTTGTATGTAGATTTACAGGACAATGATGACTTTTTACCTCAACCAATTCATTTGGGTTTTAAAATTGGGGCAAATCATTTGACAACTTATTTCAAATATTTAGAAAATATTGGTGTAAATCACGTTGCTGTGAATTTGCGGTTCAATCAACTACCAATTGAACAAACTTTAGAAAAATTGGCTGAAAAAGTATTGCCTAACTTTCATTTAAACAAAACAGTAAAAACACAATGAGTAAAAATATTTTAATAACTGGAAGCACCGATGGAATTGGTAAATTAGCTGCCATTAAATTGGCAAAAGAAGAACATACCATTTTTGTACATGGTAGAAATAAAGAGAAATTAGAAAAAGTTATTGAAGAAATTAAAACTGCTTCAAAAAATGAGAACATAAGTGGTTTTGTAGCCGATTTTTCTGATTTAAAGGCGGTGCAACAAATGGCTTTGGAAATTAAAGAATCAATTGGTAAAATTGATGTATTAATTAATAATGCTGGTGTTTTCAAAAGTTCAAAAACGAATAATGAAGCTGGTTTTGATCTTCGATTTGTAGTAAACTACTTTGCTCCGTATGTTTTGACAAACGAATTAATTTCAGTTTTAGAAAAAGGCGAAAACCCACGATTAATAAATTTGAGTTCAGCAGCACAATCACCAGTAAATTATGATGCATTGAATGGCAAAATTGATTTAGGAGAACAAATGACTTACGCACAAAGCAAATTAGCTCTAACAATGTGGAGCTTCGATTTGGCAAAAAAGCTGAAAAATATTAATGTAATTGCCGTAAATCCTGGTTCACTTTTAAATACCAGAATGGTACAAGAAGCTTATGGTCGTTTTTGGTCATCGGCAGATAAAGGAGCAAATATTTTATATGAATTAGCAATTTCTGAAAAACACGAAGGCATAACAGGGAAATATTTTGATAATGATAATGGTGCTTATGGAAATGCTCATCCTTCAGCTTATGATGAAAAAGCAATTTCAAAATTGATTGAAGCAACTGAAAAGATTATAGCCTAAACTAAAAATGGTGATAAATAATTTAATTACTTATCACCATTTTCTAATTTACAATTGAATATTCAATTCGCCTACTTTACTTCTATTTATTGCCCAATAATTGTAATCTAAATTATTGGCTA
>JAHDDA010000250.1 GCA_020629595.1 Chitinophagales bacterium | reverse complement strand
TGATAGAATGGTTATAGCTGCAATAAGTTATTAGGTGTGAAAGCGGACATTCAATAATGAAAAAATTAAGAAACCTAATAACAATTTTGTTACTAACATTTTTTAACGCAGCAAGTTACGCACAATCACAATCCGATATAGCAGGTGAGTATGTTGTAGGCGAACAAAACACAATTGTAAAAATTGAACCACAAGAGGATTTCTTTTCAGGAAAAATTACATCCTCTGATAATCCTAAAGCTAAAATTGGCAACCTGATGGTTAAAGATCTAAAGGAAAAGAAAGGAAAATGGAAAGGCAAAATATATTCCCCAAAACGTAAAGAATGGTATGATGCTGAATTTATTCCAAAGGAAAATACGCTTGATGTTAAAATAAAGGTTGGTTTTTTTAGTAAAACGATAGAATGGGAAAGAAAGTAACTATGCGATATTTTAATAAAAATACAGCGAAGCAAAAAGCAAGTTTTGGTGTTTTTTTCTTCTTTATTTTTCTGAAAGCAAGTTATGCACAGGATTCTAAATTAGCAGGAATCAAATATGCAAACTACCCAAAATCAGAAATAAAAAATGATTCAGGAAACCAAGAAATTTCATTTCAAGAATTTGGCGTTTTTGTAAACTTTCCGAAGAAATTAAAAAACGATAAAACCGTTTTGGTTAATGGGTTTGGTTATGGTTTTGTGGAAGCGTCATTAGATAATTCGTTGTTTTCGACTAACGAAAGTGAAAAAAAGTTACAAACGTTTTATTACCAAGTAACTTTATTACATCAATGGAACGAAAAATGGAACCTTGCTGTTAATTTAAAACCCACATTAGCATCAGATTTTGAGGCAAAATTAAATTCAGAAGATTTTATCTTTCAAGGAGCAGTTACAGCTACAAGAAAATTTAGTTCAACATTTAAACTTGGAGGTGGTTTAGCATATAGTGCACGTTTGGGAAATCCGCAATTAATTCCATTAGTCAATCTGCATTATAAAAACAACAAACACGAGGTAAATGCGGTATTGCCTATTAATGCAAAATACACCTATTCATTATTACCAAGTGATAAATTAGAATTAGGCGTAAAATATAATCTTAACGGAGGAAATTTTAATGTGCATTCCGATGATAATCGTATTGATAAAATAAACTATTCGAGAGCAAATTTTGGCGTAGTTGGTCAATATCAGTTAACTAATATGCTTCGATTGGAAGCTTTTGGAGGCTTAAGTGCAGAACGAACATACAGTATTATTGATAGTGATAATACGACCTATGATTTTGATTCGGAATCAGCACCATTTTTTAATATCGGGATTGTACTAGTTCCACCAAAAAGTAAAAAGTAACGTTAATTTGATATATTGCTAACGGAAATTACTACCATTAAAAATGTCAAAAAATAGTAGAAATACTTTCATTAGAATTGTTTTGGTGTCGTTGTATGCTATTGCTGTAATGCGATTAGTTAGCTTTGGTATGCCTGAAAACGCTGAATTTCAATTGCAAATTCCAAAGAGATTGTTTTTGTTTTTTTACCTGCTGTTTTTCAATTTGAATGTGGAAGGTAGCCTGTTTTTTGACCGTTATTTGAATAAAAAAAATCCTTGGTATTCCAACCCACAAAAAAGGCTTTTTATTCAAATAGGAGTTATCATTCTTTGGACATTTATATCCATCGGGATACCATTTACTGTCTGGTATTTTATTAACGGTCAGTCCTTGATTTATCCGAAAGCACCTGTAATTATATTTATATGTTCCGTTGTTTTTTTAATTGGTTTTATCAGTATTTCCATAGCTATAAACTTCTTTAAACAATGGAAAAAAACCTTATTAGAAGCCGAACATTACAAACAGGAAAAACTAAAATCGGATTATCGGGTTTTGCAAAATCAGGTTAATCCACATTTCTTGTTCAATAGCCTAAATGTGTTGATTTCAGAGATAAAATATAACCCAAAAACGGCCCAAGATTTTACACGCAAATTATCTAAAGTGTATCGCTATGTTTTACAAAGCAAACATCACGACTTAATTTCCTTGAAAAAAGAACTTGAATTTATTGATTCCTTTATTTTTTTGCATAAAGTCAGAATTGGAGATGCTTTAGAATATGTAGTAAATATTTCTGATGAAATAGTACATAAACAAATCCCACCTTTAACCTTACAGATTTTGATTGAAAATGCCATTAAACACAATATAGCTAATGAAGAAAATGTATTGAAAATTTCAATTGAAAGCGATGCTAATAATACGTTAATCGTTAGTAATAACTTGCAAATTATTGATACTGTCGATTCAACATACACAGGTTTATCAAATTTAAGCAAGCGATTTGAATTGCTTAAAAAAGATGGTTTTACTTATGATAAACAAGAAGAAAAATTTGTGGTATCCATTCCTTTAATTTCAGCATAAAATGATAAAAGTAGTAATAATAGAAGACGAATTACCAGCACAACGCTTGCTAAAAGAAACCTTGCAGGAAATAAATTTTGATACGAAAGTTATTGGGTGTTTGGATAGTATAAAATCTGCCGTGGAATGGTTTCAAAACAACCCACATCCCGATATTGTTTTGTTGGATATTCAATTATCTGATGGCCTTAGCTTTGAAATTTTTAAGCAGGCAAAAGTTGAAAGTGCCATTATTTTTACAACTGCTTATGATGAATATGCCATACAAGCCTTTAAAGTAAATAGCATTGACTACCTGTTAAAACCAGTAGAAAAAGATGAGTTAAAAACTGCCTTTGAAAAATATCATAACTACAACAAACAGTTTATTCAGAAACAGAATTCCAATATTGATTTTTCCGAACTTGCTTCTTTAATTAAAGGTGAAAAGACTGAATACCGTAAACGCTTTCTGATACAATCCAATGAATCGTTTTTTCATTTGCCTGTTGAAGACATTGCACTCTTTTACAGTATGCAAGGCATTACTTTTGCTGTTACTTTCGAAAAAAGAGAATACCCAGTTAATTTTTCACTAGAGAGCTTAAAAGAACAATTAAATCCCGCCATTTTTTTTAAAATAAATCGTCAATTTATAGTAAATATTGACGCTATTAAAAGAGTTCATTCTTATTTTAATGGGAAACTAAAACTCGAAATAAAACCGTCACACACAGAGGATATAATAGTTGGTAAGGACAAGGCAGCAGCCTTTAAACGATGGATGGATAGATGAACAAAAGTGGTAGAAAAAAAATTGTTCTTCAGATTGTAAGCACTTTTATTAGTTTTCCAACGCATAAGTCATACACATTCGCAATTCGCTACAGCCAACGCTACGCCAAAAATTGCAAAAGAGTATGTCTTGCCAACGCTCAATTCCGAACTAAATAAAAAACATCGGAAAACCAAGCTGAACTTGAAAAGCACTATGCACAACAATGTATATAAAACATAGCTATTATAGGCTTTCCGAGAGGTTTCTACTTCTATATTAAGTCCGCCAAATTTTTATTTTTGTATATTTAGAAATTAAAAGATAAATAGAAAAAATAAAAATTCGGCTCGTGTTTAATCCGAAAAGTTAGCGTCTATTTATACGCTACGTTTCATATACGAGACCGTTAGGTGCAAGCAGATGGATGAAATCAGAGATAAAATCTTAGTCCTATCGGTGAATGAGAAAACTGAAAAATAGCCAACCCTCAAAAAAGCAAAGAGTCTTGCAGACACATTGTTTTTTCTGCCGCCCGCACCTAAACCCACCCGCCACCCTTACGAGAGCTAAATTCAAACATTTGCCAGTAATTCACAATACTGGCGTTTGTTAGATATCTAACATTTGCCAATTATTTGTATATTTGGTATAAATTAGAAGTTAATGCCAAAGGTTTTTGAACATAAACTAATTGAAGAATTCAAGGAAAGGGAGTCTTTCTCAATGAATGAGTTATACTCGTTCTATAAATACTTTGAGCCAGATTTGAAAGAAGGAACCTTGAGATGGAGAGTTTATGACTTAAAGAAAAAGAACAT
>JAHDDA010000249.1 GCA_020629595.1 Chitinophagales bacterium | reverse complement strand
AAAAAGACACAATGCGATTAGATGAGTTTAAGCCTCGTGTTTTATCTTCTTTTGTTCGTAATGAATTGATTGACCAAGTTTATTTACCCATAATTGGCGATAATTTATCGAAGCAAATTGGTTCGGTGGGCGATACACAACGCACCGATAGAATGGGGTTATTGTTGTTAATTTCTCCGCCAGGTTATGGAAAAACTACGTTAATGGAATACATCTCGAACCGTTTAGGTTTGGTGTTTATGAAAATTAATGGACCAGCGTTGGGACATCATATTTCTTCGGTTGACCCGAGCCAAGCCGATTCGGCAGGAGCAAAACAAGAATTGGAAAAACTGAATTTGGCATTTGAAATGGGCGACAATGTAATGATTTATTTAGATGATATTCAGCATTGTAATCCAGAGTTTTTACAAAAATTTATTTCGCTTTGCGATGCCCAACGAAAAATTGAAGGAACATACAAAGGCAAATCGAAAACCTACGATTTTAGAGGTAAAAAAGTATGCGTTGTTATGGCTGGAAACCCATACACCGAAAGTGGGGATAAATTCCAAATTCCAGATATGTTGGCAAACAGAGCCGATATTTACAACTTGGGTGATATTTTAGGCGATTCGCAAGCCGTTTTTGAAATGAGTTATATAGAAAACTCAATGACTTCTAACCCAATTTTACAAAAACTAACCGCCAAAGGTTCTGATGATGTAAAAAATATTATTCGTATTGCAGAACAAGGTTCTCAAGAAGGCATAACGCTAAAACAAAAACACAGCCCCGAAGAATTGAACGATTATGTTTCGCTTTTAGAAAAAATGATAAAAGTGCGTGATGTGGTTTTGGCAGTTAATATGGAATACATTCGTTCGGCATCTATAAACGATGATTACCGCACCGAACCGCCTTTTAAATTACAAGGCTCGTACCGAAATATGAATAAAATGGTAGAAAAGTTGGTGCCGATTATGAATGAGCAAGAATTGGAAACGCTTATTTTATCGCATTACGAAAACGAAAGCCAAACTTTAACGAGTGGTTCGGAAGCTAATTTGCTTAAATTCAAGGAACTAACCAACAAACTTTCTGTAGAAGAAACTAAACGTTGGGAAATGATAAAGCAAACTTTTGTAAGCAACAAAAAAGCGAAAAATGATTCAGCTTTAAATGAAATTGCTCAACATTTTGGCGAGTATAAAATGAGCTTAGAAGGTATTCGTAAAATATTGGAGGGTTTGAGTATGCAACCGCCTGTGTAGGGTGTTTAGTTGGAAAGAATAGTTTAAATTTGGATAAATGAAATTGTAAAGAATGAACTTATTAAGTAGAATAACAATAGACCCTAACATTTGTCACGGAAGGCCTTGTATTAGGGGAATGAGGTATCCTGTAAGTTTAATTTTAGATTTACTATCAGGTGGAATGACAACAGCCGAGCTTCTTGAAGATTATCCGTCTTTAGAAGAAGAAGATATTAAAGCGTGTTTAGCATTTGCTACTAAATTAACCGATGTTCAATCTGTAAAAAGAGCTTTGGTGTGAAATTTATTATAGATGCTCAATTAACATTTCGACTTTCTAAGCATTTGCAAAAGCAAGGCTATGATGTTATACACACAAACGATTTACCACAGAAAGATATAACACCTGACAATGAAATTAGCGAGTTTGCAAAAACTGACGGTAGAATTGTAATAACAAAGGATAGTGATTTTTTGAAATCATTTTTAGTAAGAAAAACACCTCCTAAATTGTTAATGGTTACTACTGGAAATTTAGTAAATGCTGATTTACTCCAATTATTTGATGCCAATATTGAGTAGTATAATTGAGCTTTTTGAAATGTATGATTATGTTGAATTAAGTACAACAGAATTAACAGGGCATTATTAGATTAGGCGAATCAAAATTAGAGAACTACTTTTCTTTTATCAGTTTTTTAAGCGTACTTTGTAAAAACTAAATTAAGTAAAATGCTGATTGAATTTAGTGTAGGGAATTTTAGATCTATAAAAGATGTACAAACAATAAGTTTTGTAGCAACAGATATTGAAAGTTCAGAAGCTAACAAATCTGTTGATGAGAATAATATTGTTGATACAGGCGATTTGAAATTACTAAAAACAGTTGGTATTTATGGAGCAAATGCAAGTGGAAAAAGTAATGTAATTAAAGCATTTTCTTATTTTATTGAAGCTATAAAACGTGAGCCAAGTTCTACTTCACAACTACAAGATTTATTTCAGCCATTTTTGTTTCAAGAAAAACCAGAAGAAAGTGAATGCTTTTTTCAGGTGATATTTATGCTTGATATGAAAACTTACAGGTACGGTTTTACAGTAAAGAAAGATAAGATTGGTGATGAAATAAAGTTTGAAGATATAGAACAAGTTATGATTTTTAATGAATGGCTTTTTAATTTTGAAGATGATTCTTATATTTTTAAAAGGAATGGTCTAAAAATCGAAAACGAATTAAGGAATATACCTGATTTAAGTCATCAACATAATTTATTCCTTCAACATTCAAGTGCTTTCTTAAAAGACAGCTTAATAAATGAAATCATTACATATTTTAAGGGTTCATATACAAAAGGGTTTTCAGCGACTTCTATTCTTAGAATGGTTTCAGTTTATTTTGCAAAGTATAAAAAAAATGAATTGTTAAATTTACTTAGTTTGTTTAATATTAACTACGATGACATTAAAATTAAAGAATATAAAGAAGACCAGTTAAGTGTTCCAAGGAAAAATGTAACCTTTTATAGAAATACTTTAGATAAAAATATAGCTCTAAACTTAGAAACAAATGAGTCTGATGGAACAAAGAAACTATTTGATTTAGCTGGATATATTATTGGTACTTTAGATTATGGGAAATATTCGTCTGTTGTTCTAATAGACGAAATCGACAGTAACTTCCACCCATCATTACTTATAAAATTGGTTGGTTTATTTAACAACCCTGAAATAAACAAAAGCAATTCACAGCTTCTTTTTACTACTCACGACACTAATTTATTATCGCCAAAAATTATGCGTAGAGACCAGTTTTATTTTACAGAAAAAAAGTTAGACGAGTCAACAAAAGTATATGCTTTATCGGATTTGAAAGGCATTAAAAATGATGCTGATTTTGCGAAACAATACTTAGCTGGTTTTTATGGTGGTGTGCCACATTTAAGAAGTTTTCTAACTTTAGAAAAAGAAGAAAATGAGTAATCCATGGGATATTAAAACTGGAATTGAACGTTCTGCTGATACTGTTTACAATTTCATTATCTTTTGTGAAGACGAACACAGCGAACGCATATATTTTGAAAGCTTTGAAAATGAAAAAGTAATAGTAAACGTAATTGCTGGTCAGGGTAGTAGAATTGAGAACGTTGCAAATGCTAAGTTTTACTTTGAAGATTTAGGTTTGTATGATAATAATACAAATTCACTTTTGTTTGAAAATGGCACACAAGTTTGGTGTGTTTATGATTGCGATGTTCAAAGTGGTTTACGAGAAGAAAGATTAATGAATTATCATTTCGATATTTCAATTAAAGAAGCTCAAAGTTTAGGAATAAATGTAGCTTGGAGTAATGATGCTTTTGAACTTTGGATTTTATTACATTTACAAGATGTAGAAATTTCAGAAGATTATAGCTTACGTTCAAAATATTACGACTTATTAAAAGAGTACTTCAAAACCTTAGAAACTAATGATGAACTTTTACAGAAATTACAAGATTTTCCTTCTTTTGGTTACAAAAATGATTTAAAAAGTAGAAAACGTTTTCCTCGTTTTGTTATGCCCATTCTGATAAACGAAACCAAAAGAAGCCAAGCAATAGAAAGAGCAAAAATCTTAGAAGCTTATTTTGAAAGTGTTGATTTCCCATTCCACCAACGAAAACCTTGTACCAAAATTCATCATCTAGTACAAGAATTATTGCAATATGGAAGTGAAGATGTCGCTTAGTATTTCGGGAAAAAACATAATATTATAAAAAAGACGCAGATATTACTGCGTCTTTTTTACAAAATCACTTAATCTGTAACCGCCGAAAACT
>JAHDDA010000248.1 GCA_020629595.1 Chitinophagales bacterium | reverse complement strand
CGAAATTTTGACTAAAGCGGACAAAAAAGGAATTGATTGGCAACTTTAGAATAATGGGAGTAAATTCTAATCCTAAACTATTATTTTGGTTTATTTTCAGGAATATTCCACTTAAATTCCTTTGCTGTTTTAGTATCTAAGTTTCCATCATTATTTTGAGGAATATGTTTTACATCTATTTCTGCAAAATTTAAAGTGTAAGTACTCATTGGCTTCTCATCTCCATAAGCAAAACCTTGCGAATATGAAGTAATCATTACATTAGTTAAAACATACTCTAAATAAGGTGTACTATTATTACCACTTTTAAAAAGTTTAAGAGTCATTTTATCTTTATGATCACCTGTTGCTAATAAGTTTAAGAAAGCTACATCACCTGGCACAGAGTACGCCATGATAGTAATGTCTCCAAACTGAGCTTTTCCTGCTCCTCCACCGCTTCCCATATGCATTGTTCCACTTTGTGATGCACCAAATTCAAAACTCAAAATGTCAAAACAATCCCTACAATTATTAGATAGTGAACCTCCTTTTATTTCTTTATCTACTTCTAAAAACAAATCCTGAGCCTGTGTAAAGGTTGAACAGAATAAGAATAATGAAAGGCTAAGTAAAAAAATTTTCATGGTTAAAAATTTTTGGTTTAAAAATATTTTTCTAAAGATAATAAACTTTAAGCTCATATTACATCAAACTTAAAATGTTTTATCTTTGATATGTAATTAATTAATAATGAGCAAATTATTTATTTTTCTTATTGCACTTATTTCAAGTCAACATTTATTGGCACAATTCAACTCTTACTGTTGTGGTGAAAAAAACAGTAAAGAGCAAGATATAAATGCACTGTTAAATATTTCAAGTGACAACCGTACACAAGCTACTCTTGATAAAATGTGTGATAAGTTCGGTATATATGTAACTATTGAAGCGGTTATGACTTCGGAAGTAGAAAACTGCCAAGCAAAGGTTATCAATGGTATGCCCTTTGTTTATTTCAATCCTCAATTTTTATTGAAAGCCGAAACCCTTAGTTTTTCACCAAACAAATTACCTAGAAAAGAAGATTGGGCAACTATGGCTGTTTTAGCTCACGAATTAGGACATTTATTTAATTACCACCATAACAGACTTTTGAATGGCGAAACACTGAAAACACTTGAATTAGAAGCCGATGAATTTAGCGGTCAGAAATTAGCTGAATTAGGTGCTACTTTAGAGCAAGCAATTTCTGCATTTGATGTATTTAATATAAACCCAGTAGGTACACATAGCCACCCAGCACGAGCAGAAAGAGAAAAAGCCATTGAAAAAGGTTGGCGTAAAGGAAGAAATTTATTGGTAAAGGTAGAAGTTCCCGTTGAAGTAGAAAAAGTAGTAGAAGTAGAAAAGTTGGTTGAAGTAGAAGTACCTGTTGAAGTGGAGAAAATTGTAGAAGTTGAAAAACTGGTTGAGATAGAAGTGCCTGTTGAAGTAGAGAAAATTGTAGAAGTTGAAAAACTGGTTGAGGTAGAAGTGCCTGTTGAAGTTGAAAAAATTGTAGAAGTTGAAAAAGAAATTCAAGTACCTGTACCAAAAGTAATGGGCAGAAAAGATTTACCTATTGAACAAGAAATGGTTTTGGTTGAAGGAGGAGTTTTTAAAATGGGAAACAATAAAAATGGTGGCGATGAAAAACCTGAACGAGAAATTGAAGTTTCGAGTTTTTGGATAGATAAATACGAAGTAACAACAAAGCAATATTGCGATTTTTTAAATGAACTTAAAGCAACTTACGAACAAGTAAAACACTGGGTTGATTTTGACCACAAAAATTGTAAAATTGAAATGCTATACGATCAGTATTTCGTAAGAGATAATCACGATAATTTTCCAATGGTAAAAGTAAGTTGGCAAGGTGCAATTGCCTTTGCTCAATACTATGGAAAACGCCTACCAACCGAAGCAGAATGGGAGTTTGCCGCAAAAGGTGGGCAATTATCAAAAGGTTATACTATTGCTGGAAGTGAAAATGGCAATGAAACTTGTTGGCATTCAAATAACATTGGCAGATACTACCGAGCAGTAGGTATGAAAAAGCCCAATGAATTAGGTATTTTTGATATGAGTGGTAATGTATGGGAATGGTGTTTAGATTGGTATGGAAAATACGACAAAAAAGACTTGAATAATCCCAAAGGTCCAGAATCGAAACGTTCTGATAAAGATAGAAGTAAAGTAATTAGAGGTGGTTCTAGAAAAGACCGAAAAGAATATTGTAGTGTAACCAATAGAAGCCGACATACACCTGCAAATTCACTAGACAATTTAGGTTTCAGATGTATAAAAGAGCTAAGATGAGAACAACTTTCCTAATTTTTCTTGTAATAACGTTATTTACAAACTTTGTAAATGCTCAAGAATACAAAAGAGCCACAGGTTTAGTTTTCGATGATGCAAACTATAAACAAACAAATGTACTTGGAGTTGGATTTAACTTTTCACCAGATACAACAACTAAGAAAAGCCTGAAGAAATATTGTCCAACACCTCAAGACCAAGGAAAAATCGCTTCTTGTGTTGGTTGGTCTTCGGCTTATGCGGCATTTACTATTTCAAAGGCTATTAAAGAAAATATTACCGATAAAAAACAAATAAACGAAATAGCTTTTTCGCCACATTATTTATACAATCAGATAAAACTTGCAGGCTGTTTGGGTGGAGCAAAATTTACCGATGCCTTTTTTTTTTAAAAAAATAATGGTGTTTGTTCTTTAGAAGAATTCAATAC
Source organism: Chitinophagales bacterium (assembly GCA_020629595.1). Classification (GTDB taxonomy): domain Bacteria; phylum Bacteroidota; class Bacteroidia; order Chitinophagales; family UBA2359; genus JAHDDA01. The sequence continues at coordinate 1,325 of JAHDDA010000248.1, read as the reverse complement.
AGAAAACTGCGAAGAAATTCCACCAGAAGCATTGAATGAAATTGCTAAGAAAAATAAGATTAAAGATTTTGGTGCAATTTTTAAATTAGAAGATTTAGGAGAAAGAAAAATTGAAGCAACCATTAACAGTATTAATGCCAATAAACCTGTGGTTATAGGTATAAATTTCACAGAATCGCTACTTGATTTACACACCAATTTGTGGAAGCCAAAACCCAATGAAGCTACCATTGGTGGACACGCTGTTACCGTTATTGGTTTTGATAAAAATAAAAAAACTTTTGAAATCATAAATTCATGGGGAACAGAATGGGGAAACCAAGGATTTTTTGAAATTAGTTTTAATGATTATGCAAAGTATGTAAAATACGGCTATCAGCTTGTTTTAGAAAACAGAAATGAAGCAAATAATACTATTTCCCTTCAAGGCGATTTTATATTCAAAAAATATACAGGCTTTGATGAAGTAAATAATAAATATATTTTTTCAGCTATAAATCCAACTTTAGAAAACAATGAATACACCATTCAAGATGGATTGGTTCAAGTTGGCGATTTTTTTCAGCTAGAAGCAAAAAATATTAAAAAAGATAGCTACGTTTATGTTTTCAGCTTAAAACCCGATGGAACAACAGAACTTTTATTTCCCGAAACAGAATTGTTTGTAGATAAATACACTAAAAATAAACTTCCAAAACCACAAAAGCCAATGGTATTTGCACAAAATATGCGTATAAATATTCCCAAAGCGAGCGATGAAGGTTTAGAAACCGACCAAGCAGGAACAGATATATTGTGTATTTTGTATGCCTACTACGAAATACCCGATATTCATTCTAAAATAAACTTAATACAAAAAAGTGAGTCTATCAGCTTTAGAGAAAAATTGGCAAAAGCTTTTTCTACCAATTTAATTGCCAATGAATTTATAGAATACACACCCAATAAAATGCAGGTAAAAGCTAGTGCAAATAGTGGCACTATTGTACCTTTAATTTTAAAAGTAAATGTAAAATAACCAAACTATGAAAAACTTATTACTTACCTTTTTTATACTTTTTACGCTAAATAATGCCTTTGCTCAAGATAAATCAGACTTAGCTATTAAAGCCATAAATACCACCGAATTTATGGTAGAATTTGACTCAACTACTCAAGAAATAAAAGAATATGTTTCTACTATAAAACAGAATGCAGAAATTTATAACGAGTATGAATTAGATGAAATTAGAAAAGCTTACACAAAAACCGCTAGTGAATACAACAGCATTTTAATTAGGGTCTACTCAGAAATGCTGAAACGCCTGTGATATAGGTGTTTAATC
>JAHDDA010000247.1:2103-4095 GCA_020629595.1 Chitinophagales bacterium | reverse complement strand
GAATACGTTTATCTACGGCGGTTAAGAAATTGGCTATTTTTTCTTGTTCGGGGAGAGAAGGGAATTTGATTTTATAAGTTGATAATTGTGGCGAAGTTAACTGGGGAACTCCTGTGCTTTCAATAAAAAGTTTCAAGTTATTTATTGCATACTCAAAAAAATAAATATTTTCTTTGGTAAGGGGTCTTAAAATCAATAATCTAACAATTGGATAAAACTTATGGTCTCTTGCATTTGCAATTCCAATGTAGACACCTCTACCAGCAACAGTAACTACTGGAGAGTCAACTTTAAAAATATTACTATACCCATAAAAGCCTTTATTTTCTCTTGCATTAGCATAAATTGGATATTTGAAAATGTTATCTTTAACTTTGCTAACATTACATTTATCAATATCTCCACCTGCATTTATTCTAAAAATCTCCCCCAACTTCTTCTCCACCCACTCACCACTAAACTCAGGGAAACGTAAGTGTGGTTGTTTGTTTTTTGTATTTTTTTGCATATTTGTCTGTACTATGATTTATGAGATTTAAAGATTGTAAGATTTTGGGTAATAATGATTTTTTGTAACAATAACTTTATGATTCACACTATTAATTGAATCATCCTTGTATCTTAAAATCATAAAAATCCAATTTAAGACTATATTCAAAACGGTGTTGAAATGCCCAGTTCTTTACAAAATTCCTCAATAGTTTTATTAGTTGTTTCCATTTCGTTATCCAGTTGTTTTAGTTCTTGGGCTACTGCTTCAATATCTATGGGTGCTTCTTCTTCAAAAGTATCTACATAACGTGGTATGTTTAGGTTGTAGTCGTTTTCTTGTATTTCTTCCATTGTGGCAACATAACTGTATTTATCTTCAGTTGTTCTGTTGCGGTAGGAATCAATAATTTTATTAATATGCTCGTTTAGCAATACATTTTGCGTTTTCACTTTTTCAAAATGCTGGCTGGCATCAATAAACAATATGTTTTCTGGGTTTTCTCGGCATTTTTTAAACACGAAAATACAGGTAGGAATACTTGTTCCGTAAAAAATATTGGCAGGTAAACCAATTACAGCATCCAGTAGGTTTTTTTCTTTAATCAAATACTGGCGTATGTGGGCTTCGGCACTTCCTCTAAACAAAGCACCGTGTGGCAGTACTACCGCCATTGTTCCATTGTCGGCAAGGTGGTAAATCATGTGCTGCACAAAGGCAAAATCGGCTTTACTTTTTGGGGCTAATTTGCCGTATTGGCTAAACCTATCATCGGTCATAAATAGCTGGTTGGCACTCCACTTTGCCGAAAATGGCGGATTGGCAACAATTGCCTCAAAACGTTGGTCAATGTGCTGTGGGTGTTCTAAAGTATCTTCTTGTTTTATATCAAACTCCCTGTAATGAACGCCATGCAGAATCATATTCATTCGAGCCAAGTTGTAAGTCGTTCGGTTTAGCTCTTGCCCATAATAATTGCTTACACTTTCTACTTCTTTTGCCACACGCAATAGCAAAGAACCCGAGCCACAAGTAGGGTCGTACACCGATTTTAGTTTGCTTTTGCCCGTAGTTACCAATTTCGATAATATGGTACTTACTTCTTGTGGCGTATAAAATTCGCCTGCTTTTTTACCTGCTCCCGACGCAAATTGAGAAATAAGATATTCGTAGGCATCGCCCAAAACATCCATTTCGGTATGTTCCAGTTTAAAATCAATTTTATCTAAATGTGCCAATACTTTGGCTATTATTTCATTACGAGCTTCGGGCGTTTTACCTAATTTGGTTGAATTTAAGTCCATATCTTCAAACAAATTATCGAAATCTTCTTCACTTTCTGTTCCCATTGTGCTGTTTTGCACATTGGTTAATATTTTTTGAAGGTCTTCAATAATAAAGTTTGAAGCTGTTTGGTAAGTCGCTTGTTCTTCTTTTACCAAAGCGTTGCCATCGGCATCGTAATTGCCTCGTTTTGCTAAACTGCCAAACAATTCCGAAGG
>JAHDDA010000247.1:0-2003 GCA_020629595.1 Chitinophagales bacterium | reverse complement strand
TTTGTTCATTTTTTCCTGCTATTGCAACAATAACTTGGGTATTTTTAAAGTCATATTTTTCTGAATTTTGTAAAACTTCTCCATAAATATTTACACCAATTTTCCTTGAATTATTGGTTATCCAATGAAATAAAATATTGTGTTGTTGCAATTTTTGAGCAATTAATTTTCCTTTTTTCCCTGCTCCCCAAAGTACCAATTGTTTTGTTTTTTGGTGGTCTAATGCTAAAAAATAGCTAACTTTTAGGTTTAAAAATCTATTATCGGCATAATTTTCATCAACTCTTGAGGTTCTATTTTCGTAATCACGCCAAAAGTGAACTGGTAATTTTGTGCCTATACAATTAAGTTTGTTTTTGTAAAATCGAAAAGCTAAATCGTAATCTTCTGGATAAACTGAGGAGTTAAAAGCCCCACAATTTTCAAAATCATTACGCCAACACATCCAAGCTGGCGAAGGAATTGAACATTCTTTATAAATTTCTGAAAAATTAGATTTTGTTTGTGTTAAACTATTCAGCCAATTTTGATAAGTTCGGTAGCCATCTTTTAATCCTTTATCGTTAAAATATTTTACTTTTCCAATAGCTAAAGTTCCACTACCCTGCTCTATCAAAATTTCAGATAAAGCTGTCAATTTTGTTTCGTGCATTTCATCATCACTATCCATTCTGGTAATAAAATCTCCCACAGAATGTTTATATGCTGTTTGTAAAGCACCAATTATTCCTTTTTCATTTTCGTTTTTAAAAATCTTTATTCTATCATCTTTTTTAGCAAAACTTTCAAGCACTTGCCAAGTATTATCATTTGAAAAATCATCTACAACTATTGCTTCCCAATTATTGTATGTTTGCTTTAAAATAGATGCTAAACAAATTGATAAAAAATGAGCCACATTATAAGTGGGCATACAAATTGAAATCTTATTCATTAAAAAAGTTTATCAATTCTATTTTTATTAATTGCCTGCGTTCCAATTAAACAAAGTAAGGCGGCGGTATGGTTTAGGTTTTTAAACTTTGGATCGTTGGTTAATCCTTTATTGTAACGGTAATAAATTTGTTGAACAATAACCGCCAGTTTAAACAATCCATAAACGTAATAAAACACCAAATTATCAATTGACTTTCCACTTTTTTGGGCATACATTTCTACTAATTTTGCTCGGTTTGGGTTACCTGCCAGCGTTGTAGGCGAAGCTAAACCTTTTTGTACCATTTCGTGATCTTGTGCTGTTGACCAATACGATAAACTTGTTCCTAAATCCATAAGTGGATCGCCTAAAGTACACATTTCCCAATCTAAAATAGCATTAACTTTTTTCCAGTTTCCTTCTTCAAAAACGATATTATCATATCTAAAATCGTTATGAATTAGGCAATGATTATATTTCTTAGGTTGGTTTTCTGCCAACCATTTCATAACAATTTCTGCTTCTTTTACTTCATCAGTTTTGGCTTTCAAATATTGTTTAGTCCAAGTATTTATTTGCCTTTCAACGTAGCCATTAGGTTTTCCTAATTCTCCCAATCCAAGCGATTTATAGTCTAAATTGTGTAATTCAACATAAGTGTTTAGCCAACTATCTACAATTTGCTCAAACGCTTGTTCCGAGACTTTTCTTTTTAGGGCTTCTTTCATTGTTAAAATTACGCCCTCTACTTTTTCCATTAAGTAAAAATTAGCACCAATTACTTGTTCGTTTTCACAAAAAGCATAAGTTTTAGGGGCTTTATCAAATCCTTTATTTAAAGCAGAAAGCACTTTGTATTCTCGTCCCATATCATGTCCGTATTTTGCACCAACTGGCGGGCGGCGAAGCACAAATTCTTTATTTTCGATTTGTAATAAATAGGTTAGATTAGAAAAACCATTACTGTACTGAACAACGTTTAAATCACTTTTTAAATCATTTATTAAGTCATTTCGTTGCAGAAATTCTTTTAAAGTATGTTCGTTTAATTCTTCTCCTTTTCTTACTTTTTGGTTCATTTATTGAT
>JAHDDA010000246.1 GCA_020629595.1 Chitinophagales bacterium | reverse complement strand
TTAAGTGTTTCTTTATAATTAAAGCCTAAGCCTTTTCAACTACAATTCCTAATTTACGAATGGCTTTTCTGGCGGCTTCTTTTCCAGCCACTTTTTTGCTTCTTGCCTTTCCTGTACTAACCACACTTCCATTTAGGCGGGCTTCCATTACAAAAAGACGTTCTTCTACTTGGTCATATTCTGTATTTGCCATTTCAAATGAAACGGACTTTCCACGTTTTTGAGCCCATTCTAATAAAATGCTTTTGTAATTTACCTCTGTTTGAAAAATAGTATCTAGATTTATATGAGGTTTTAGTAGCTTATCTAAAATGAATTTTTCAGATTGAGCATAACCAGCATCTAAGTAAACTGCTCCAACAACGGCTTCAAGAGCATTACCTAGCATTCTATTACTTAATACTACTTTTTTCTCATCGTAATTTATGTAATTGTCTAGCTTTATGGCTTTTCCTAATTCACCTAATTTTTTACGACTTACAATTTTTGAACGTAGTTCAGTTAAAAAGCCTTCTTCTCTTTTGGGGTAAATACGAAACAAGTGTGCACCAATTACAGCATCCAAAATAGCATCACCTAAAAACTCTAGACGTTCATTGTTTTGTGTAATCTCTACAGATTTTGAACTATGTAATAGTGCCTGTTCGTAAATTTCTAAGTTTACAGCCTCGTACCCTAGTAGGTATTTTAATTTTTTTGAAAACTCTCGTTTTTCAGCAGAAAAATTATTAGTAATTTTAGTCAACCACCTCAAATCAACAATATGTTTATGTTTATGAAAAATGTAGTGAAGTGTTTTTCATAAATAGTGCTTAATGCAAATTTACTAAATTGATACCAAAATTCTAAGTCTTATTTAGCAAACTTTCCAAAAATAACAGAGGCATTATGCCCACCAAAGCCAAAGGTATTACTAAGCGCATAGTTTACTGTTCGTTTTTGAGCTTTATTTAAGGTTAAATTTATTTGCTTATTAATTGCTTCATCAGGCGTTGTATGGTTAATTGTTGGCGGAATAGTTTGCTTAGTTACAGCTAAAATACTAGCTATACTTTCAATAGCCCCAGCGGCACCCAACAAATGCCCCGTCATTGATTTAGTAGAACTAACATTTAAACTATAAGCGTGTTCACCAAATACTTTTTCAATAGCTTTTAGTTCAGCTACATCGCCTAGTGGTGTTGATGTTCCATGAACATTTACATAATCAATAGCATTGGCTTCTATATTGGCATCACGTAAAGCACGTTTCATTACCAAAGTTGCTCCTTCGCCTTCGGGGTGTGGTGCGGTAATATGGTGTGCATCGGCACTCATACCTACACCAACTAATTCAGCATATATTTTTGCACCACGAGCTTGGGCATGTTCTAAGCTTTCCAAAATAATTGCTCCTGCACCTTCGCCCATTACAAAACCATCACGTTCGGCATCAAAAGGGCGTGAGGCTGTTTGTGGCGAATCGTTTCGGGTAGAAAGTGCTTTTAAAGCATTGAAACCACCAATGGCACATTCGGTTATAGAGGCTTCACTCCCGCCTGTTACCATTACGTTAGAATAACCCAATTTTATGCAGTTATAAGCATCAATTAAACCATTTGTGCTAGAGGCACAAGCAGATACAACAGCATAGTTTGGTCCTTTAAAACCATATTTTATTGAAATATGACCTGCAGCAATATCCAAAATCATTTTAGGAATAAACATAGGGCTATAACGTGGTGTTGCTTCAGGGTTGCGTTCTCTAGAAACGGCAAACTTACTTACTTCTTCCTGAAATGTAACTTGTCCACCAATACCCGAACACCAAATAACACCAACTTCATCTTTATCTAATTGCTCATATTCTAGCAATTTGGCATCTGCTATGGCTTCTTGTGTAGCTACTAAAGCATATTTAGCAAAATTGTCTAATCTTCTTGCTTCTTTAGGATCAAGTGCTTCTTTTACATCAAAGTTCTTGATTTCACAGGCAAACTTTGTTTTAAACAAACTAGCATCAAATCTTGTAATAGGAGCAGCGCCACTTTTACCTTTTTCTAATGAATCCCAAAATTCATTAACATTATTTCCAATGGGTGTTAAAGCTCCTAAACCCGTAACAACTACTCGATGTAATGCCATTATCGTTTTTTTAATTTTGTCAAAAATAAAATACAGAGTAAACAATCAAAAACTTGGTTTACTCTGTATTCAAAAATAAATTTATTAAAATAGACTAAAATTAATTAAGCTACTTTTTCTTCTAAATAGGCAATTGCATCACCAACAGTTGCTATTTTTTCACCATCATCATCAGGAATTTCGATTTCAAATTTGTCTTCGAATTCCATAATAAGTTCTACGGTTTCGATAGAGTCAGCACCTAAGTCATTTACAAAGTGTGCTTCAGGGGTTACCTGATCTTCATCTATTCCAAGTTTGTTTACAATAATCTGAATCACATTTTCTTTAATATCAGCCATCGCTAAAAAAATTTAGTTAATTAGAAAAGTGGTGCAAAATTATATTTTTTAATTGTTAAAATAAACTATTTTTTGAAAAATTGATAAAAATCAATTCGTTTGAGCATACTTAACTTTCAAAAATTAATGAAAATTAAATATTGAACCATAACTTTAGGAACTAATTTTGTTTACTATAATATAATAAAAAACAAATCAATGTCGGCAAGCAATTTTACAAAAACAAAAATAATAGCAACAGTAGGACCAGCAATTAGTGATAAGGCAAACCTTAGAGCCTTAATTGAGGTGGGGGTAGATGTTTTTAGATTAAACTTTTCTCATGGATCTCATGAAGCACATAAAAAGGTAATTGATACTATTCATTCACTAAATAAAGAATTAGAAACAAGTGTTGCTATTCTAGCTGATTTACAAGGACCCAAAATTAGAGTTGGAAAAATTGAAAATAAAGATGGTAGTGGAAAAATAGCTTTAAAAAAGGGAGACAAAGTATTTTTTACAACAAAAGAAAATGTAAAGAAGAAAAATTACTATTACATTTCATATCAAGATATTGCCAAAGATATAGATATAAGCCACAGAGTTTTGGTTGATGATGGTAAGTTAGAACTAAAAGTAATAAGTACAAATACGGTAGATGAAGTTGAATTAGAGGTAATGAATGATGCTTTTATTTCATCTAATAAAGGGGTAAATTTACCCGATACAGAAATTTCAATTCCATCACTTACCGAAAAAGATTCTAAAGATTTAGAATTTATTTTTACACAAGAAGTACATTGGATTGCACTTTCTTTTGTTCGTAGCGCTAAAGATATGATTAAACTTAGAGGTTTATCAGAGTTTAAAAATCACCCTGCAAAATTGGTTGCCAAAATAGAAAAACCTGAAGCTTTAAATGAAATAGATGAAATTATAGCAGAGTCAGATGCAATTATGGTAGCTCGTGGTGATTTAGGAGTAGAAATTCCTGTTGAAAAAACACCATTGGCTCAAAAAATGATTGTGCGAAAGTGTATAGAATGTGCCAAGCCTGTAATAATTGCTACTCAAATGATGGAATCTATGATTACCAATCCTGTGCCTACACGTGCCGAAGTTTCAGATGTTGGAAATGCAGTTTTTGATGGTGCAGATGCTGTGATGTTGAGTGGAGAAACGGCAGTTGGTAAATATCCAGTAAAAGTTGTTAAAACAATGCATAGTATTATTAGGCAATTGGAAAATGAAGAAAGTATTTACAGACGAGCAGGTAAATTAAACAAAAAATCAGATAAGTTTCTTTCCGATGCTATTTGTAATACAGTTTGTAGTTTGGCACATCAAATAAAGGCAAAAGCTATTATTGGAATGACAAAATCTGGTTATACTGCTTTTACGGTTTCTAGTAAAAGACCAAATGCTAACATTTTTGTATTTACCGAAAATATTGCTTTGTTAAATCAAGCAAGTTTAATTTGGGGCGTAAGAGCTTTTTACTATAATAAATTTTCAAGCACAGATCAAACTATTGCCGATGTACAGGCAATTTTAAAGAAAAAAGGATATATAAAAGTTGGGGACGTAGTAATTAATACAGGAAGTATGCCTATTGCTGAACGAGGACCTACAAATACTATTAAGGTTTCTACGATTAGGTAATCGAATTAATTAT
>JAHDDA010000245.1 GCA_020629595.1 Chitinophagales bacterium | reverse complement strand
TAATTTCTAATGTCCTTTTCTTAATGTCCGAAATAAATTATTTTAGGTTAAAATCACTTCTAATTTTACTCTACCCAAAAAAAACATCAATTTATTTACGAATATATAGTTTTTGGCACGATAATTTTTCTTAACAGAACATCAACATTTTATTATTTACCAAAGAAATGGTCATAAATTCGTTTTTGATACAGTTATGAAAACAAATTTTTACACGCTTTTACTACTAATTACTTTTAGTTTCACAGACTTAATGCTTTCAGCACAATTTAATAATAATTTTTCTGAAACCAAGGATGAAAAGTATTATTTGGCTCAAGATTATATTGCAAAATACAAGCATTTTGCTATTGAAGAAATGCAAAAAACGGGTATTCCTGCAAGTATAACTTTAGGACAAGGCATTTTAGAATCGGATTATGGGAGAAGTAGATTGGCAACTTTAGCCAATAATCATTTTGGGGCAAAAGCTCACAATACTTGGGTAGGACCCACCATTACACACACTGATGATGCACCCGATGAACATTTCAGAAAATACACAACTGTTGAACATTCTTACAGAGATCATTCAAAAGTGTTGGCTAAAAAGAGATATGCCTTTTTGTATAATCTAAATCCTTTTGATTACAGGGCTTGGGCACACGGATTGAAAAAAGCTGGTTATGCAACCGATCCAAAATATGCTTTCAAACTTATAAAAATTATAGAAAAATATTCTTTACAAATTTACGATAATCCTAATTTTATTGAGCCAACAATTGTTGCAACACCTAAACCCAAAGTACTTCAACCTAATGATGTTGGTTATATAAGCGCTAGCTACACTAAACCTGAAACAGTTTTTACTAAGAAAAAAAACAAACAGAAAGTAAAAAAGCAAAAAAGAGAAAAGCAACATTATAACCCTATTCATACCAAAGAAGTTGTAAATCTTAGTTTTAGTGCCAACCCACAAGCAAGTGTTGAGATAGCTATGCGTGAAAATGCTGGTATTAAAAAAGTAAAACCAACTTGGCATAATGGCAATAGAGCTTTATTTTTCGATTATGAAGTTATGCCCTCACAGGTTGCTTTTTTGTATGAACTTGATTTAGAAGATATTTTGGCTTGGAATTATACACACGCCAATATTCCGTTTAAAAAACAAACACCTATTTACCTTGAAACACTAAGAAGTAAAAGTGGGGCAATGGGTAACAAAACGTATAAAGCCAAAATTAAGCAAACGCTGGTAGATATTGCATTGGCAAGTGGCATAAATGTAGAACGTTTAGCGAAATTAAATAAAATGGAAAATGTTTTAGACTATTTGAAACCAGGGGAAATAATACAATTGAAGAAAAAGGCTAAAAAAGCACCTAAAACTATTGAAAAATACCATTTAGAAGCACTTGCCGAAGTGCCTAACAGGTTTACATTAGTTGAAGTACCAAAAAGAAATTTCAAACTAATAGAAAACAAAGAACGTAAGGTAATTGAAATGCCCAAAGATTTTTTTACTAAAATTGAAGAAGATACGCCCAAAATTGTTTATCAGCAAAGTACAATTTTAAATAATTATGAAACAGTTTATACGCCTATAAATAACTACGCAAAACAGCTTGTAGCAAGCGAAAATTTTACTAAAAATACATCATCAACAATGGCAAATAACGTAGCTGTGTTTACAACGCCTGTTGTAGAAAATACAGTACCAACACAGGCAGTTATTTCAGAAAGGGAAGTGTATCATAAAGTAGAAGAAGGGCAAACTTTATATCGTTTGTCGGTAATTTATAAAGTTTCGGTTGATAGTATTAAAACCCTAAATAATTTGGTAGATAATACTATAAAAACAGGTAGTGAACTGAGGGTAAAATAGGTAATTAAAATTAGTTTTAAAACTATACCTTTGCCCAATGCAAGCTAAACAACTATCAGCACAAGAAATACTTCAACAATTATTTGAAAATCATTTTCAGGTAAGCATAAAAAGTATTGAAACCTTGCCAGCTTCAGCTTCTCCAAGAAGATATTACCGTTTAACCGATGAAAAAGAAAATACTTTTATTGGTGTAGCTGGAACGGATATATTAGAAAACCAGACCTTTATAAAATTAGCACATTGGTTTGGTAGCAAAAATCTAAATGTGCCTAAAGTTTTGGTAAAATCTGAAAATGATAAATATTACATACAAGAAGATTTAGGAAAAGAAAGTCTTTATAATTCAGTTCAAGAAAATTGGTTACAGAAGATTAATAGTGAGAATGATTTTCCAAAAAAAATATTTAAGGAATACCAAGCTGTTATTCTTGAATTGATAAATTGGCAAACCAAAGGAACTGAAAACTTCGATTTTACAAATTGTCAACCTGTTGAAACATTTGATAAACAAGCGTTACATTGGGATTTCAATTACTTCAAATATTACTTTGCTAAATTGTGTGGCGAGAATTTTAACGAAAGCCTTTTACAAAAAGATTTCGATACCTTAGCCAATTTCTTGATGCAAGCAAAAATGCAATATTTTATGCATCGAGATTTTCAATCGAGAAACATACAGTTTAAAAATGAGAAGCCCTATTTCATAGATTTTCAAAGTGGAAGACGTGGACCCTTGTACTACGATTTAGCATCTTTATTATACCAAAGTAGTGTACAATTACCACAAAAAACAAGAGAAGAATTATTAGCATTTTATCTTCAGAATTTAGAAAAAGAAATGCCTATCGAAGCCCAAGCTATCGAGTTCTTCTACGGATTTGTAGGGGCGAGATTGCTCCAAGTTTTGGGAGCTTACGGATTTAGGGGCTTGCTTGAAAAAAAGCCATATTTTCTTAAAAGTATTCCTAATGCCCTGCATAACATTAACTATTTATTTCAAAACAAGAAAATACCTGTTTACCTACCTGAATTGCAAAGGCTGTTCCAAAAATTAAACGATAGTAATTGGGCAAAACAATTTGAGTTTAATTTACCCAAAAATCAGCTTACTGTAAGCATACATAGTTTTTCATACAAGAAAAAAGGCATTCCTTTCGACCTTTCGGGCAATGGTGGTGGTTTTGCTTTCGATTGTAGAGCCATTCACAACCCAGGACGTTATACTGAATATAAAAAACTAACAGGGCGAGATAAATCGGTTCAAGAATTTTTAGAAAATGAAGGAGAAATTCAGCCATTTCTTGAAAATTCAATAGAATTAGTTGAAGCAAGTATTCAGAAATATCTAAAACGCAACTTTCAGCATCTTCAAGTGGGTTTTGGTTGTACAGGCGGGCAACACCGCTCGGTTTATTGTGCCGAAAAACTGTTTCATTATTTGAATAATAAATATGAATTGAACCTCAGACTTTCGCACAATGAGCAACATATTTATGAAACGAATTAAATTTGTTGGTGATAACTAATGAGAATAATAGCATTTAGAACAATTAGGGAGTTTTTTGAAAAGCCAAAGTATGCAGATTCTGAAATTCATTTAAGGGCTTGGTATCATGAGGCTAAGGTAGCAGATTGGAAAAATTCAAATGAGCTAAAACAGCAATTTACCAATGCAAGTATTATTGGAAATGGAAGAGTGGTTTTCAATATTAAAGGGAACGATTATAGATTAGTTGTGGCAATTGATTATGAATATCAAGCAATTTATATAAGATTTATAGGAACACATTTTGAATATGACCAAATAGATTGTAAAACAATTTAACAATGAATATAAAACCAATAAGAAACGAAAAAGATTATCAAAAAGCTTTAGAAAAAATTGATATTCTTTGGGGAAGTCCAAAAAATTCTGTTGAAGGGAACGAGTTAGATTTATTAATTACCTTAGTTGAATTTTATGAGTTAAAGAACTATCCTATTTTACCACCCAATCCTAAAGATGCAACTAAATTTAGAATGGAACAAATGGGAATTTCTAAAGTAGAGATAGAAAAATATTTTAACAACAAGAAAGAACTAAATGACTTTCTTGAAGGAAAAATAGAACTTACCTTAGATTTAGCAAAGGTATTATATCAGAACCTTAAAATTCCTGCTGAAGTGTTACTCAAATAAATTCATATTATTACTTTTATAAATTAAACCCATCTTTCAATTTAAAGTAACCATATAATCATAAAATTTATTAAATGAAAAA
>JAHDDA010000244.1:2990-4130 GCA_020629595.1 Chitinophagales bacterium | reverse complement strand
TCGGCGTTGGTATCTACATCATCTAAAGCAGAATCTAATTGAATATCAATGCTTTCATTTGATGCAGCAATTTCGCCATAAGCTTCTGCTAATGACTCTTGTTCTTCAACTTTTTCTTTCATTCTTTCCAACATTGAAATAGTTGAACCAGAATCAACCTCAGAAAGTTGTTTGTTTAACTTAGTAGTTGCCTCACTTACTTTTTTACGAGATTTTAAAGTTTTTAACTCATTTTCGTAGTGAGTAATTGTGGTTTTTAACTTGTTTACATTGCCTTCCATTTTAGCAATAGCTTCGTCAACTCTTTGCTTATTGGTTTTTGCAACTTTTAGATTATTATCGGCTTGTGCTTTTCTGCTTAAAGCTTCTTTTGCTAAACGTTCAGCTTCTGCCATATCCATAGAGCCAGCGCTTGCTTTTTGTAATAGCAATGTTGCTTTTTTCTCGTAATCTTTAGATTTGTAAGCACTATCGGCAACCTCTTTACCCAAACGGTTACTTTGTGCTTTCACAGAGGCTAAACCTTCTAAACTTTTCTGTAAATCAGTTTTAAGTTCTCTAATGCCTTGCTCTGTCATTTTAATTGGGTCTTCCAATTTAGAAACAGCATTGTGTGCCTCGGCAGAAAATATACTAAATAGTCGTTTTAAGAATTTTAAAATCATAATTTTTTATTTTGGTGTGTTTTTTTGATTTGTATTATGCAATTTCTTTTAGAAGTTCAGCACATTCTGTCATTAACAAGGTAAGTGCATTTAAAGAGGCTTCCAATTCGTTTAAATCTAAATTTTCAACCTGAAGCGTATCTCTAAAAATTAATTTATTGCCATCAGCTAATGCAAAAGCACCGTGTACAATATCTCTGTTTTTTTGCAGAAGTATAGCCAAAAGCTCAAAACTTGGATTTGAAATTTCAACTAAGAATTGTTCCATAATTATTATAGGGTCATCTATAACAATTGTTAGGTTGTGAATCCCTTGATCTGGATTATCAATTATTAAAACATTTTCATCAGAAATTTCACCAATAATGTCATATTCTAATTCTGTAAGATAGTTTTTTACTAAAGAATAATAGTTGTTCATTTTAAGTTTCTTTATTTAAAATTTGTACAAATTTATAATTATTTAATCGTAATA
>JAHDDA010000244.1:0-2890 GCA_020629595.1 Chitinophagales bacterium | reverse complement strand
TAAGTTCCTTTTTTTGTAATAAATTTTTGGTGAAAGGAACTTTTCCTTTTTTTGTTCTTTCCTTAGCTTGCTTTAGAGTCTCTCATTGCAGAGAGTAATAATCCTAATCCACCAGCCAATAAAAAGAAGATTACAATTAAATCAAATGCTGATAAATTTGAAAAGTTTACCTGTGTGTTTGCAATTACGCCAAAGATTAAGGCTATTAATGAGCCAAAAAATAAAAACCAGCCAATGTTTTTTGATGCATCATAAAACATTATTCCAATGCCAATTAGCATAGGTATTAAAACATAACCTGTATTAATATTTACACCTCCAACACTGTATAAATGTCCACCTCTTCCTCCAAAAAAAGGTACATATACTTGTAATTCAGATAGAAAAAGATAAATTCCAGCAATAAATAAAATAAATCCTAATACAAATTGACCAAAACCACCTTCAGTTCCGCCTGCTCCCATAATTAATTTTTTAAAATATGAATGAAAATAAATAACTTATTAAAAATCCTAAACCTATAAATAAGGCTACGAAAATAAAAACAAATAACAAAAGTGTGCCAAACAACAATGGAACAACGCTTCCTTGATGCTTCTTCTCATCATAATGTTCTTTCATTAAGTTTAAGTTTCTTCTATTGGCTTTATAGCCAAAATCCCATATATTTCCTATAAATGGAATTGCACCAACCGCAGAATCTAAAATAACATTTCCTACCATTTTAGCAACTAAACCGCTAGAAGCACCTCGCTTAATTAAAACTAACACTAAACAAGCCGAAAAAACATAACCAATTAGCGAACCTGCACCTGGAATTAAGTTAATTAATGGATCAAGTCCAAATTTGAATTTTGTACCAGGCACTTGAAAAGCATCATCCATAAAATGTGATAATGTTTCAATAATTTGTAATTCATTCAATTCTAATTTTTCAGACTTAACTTTATTATCCTTAACTGTCTTTTTTATTGCATCTATTTCTGCCTGTGTCATAAAATTCATATAATTTTTTTATCTTACGTTAGTTTAACTTCATTTGTTGTTAATTCAGTTCCTAATTAAGATACATTTTTAAGCTTCAGGTTTCAAATTTTAATAATAGAATATATAAATATCGTAATTTTGCAATTCATTTTTACCTAAGACGTTTATTTTTTGAAAAATTTTACCAATGAGATTAACCTCATCTAATATAGATACAAGACCACGACACGAAGACCAACTTTTAGCTGAAGAAAGACAAGGCGAGGTTTTAGAAAGTACCGATTTGTCTGAATCATTTTTACCCAATGGAAAAAAGTATTACATTGAAAGTTATGGTTGCCAGATGAATTTTAGCGATTCTGAAATTGTAGCTTCAATTTTAAGAAAAGATGGTTTTGCCTTAACAAAACAATTTGAAGAAGCTGATTTAATTTTATTAAATACCTGCTCAATTCGTGAAAAGGCAGAACAAACCATACGTAAACGTTTAAAAAGTTTTAGACAGGTAAAAAAAGATAAATCTGAAACTAAAATTGGTATTCTAGGCTGTATGGCTGAAAGGCTTAAAAAACAGTTATTAGAAGAAGAAAAGCTGGTTGATATAGTTTGCGGACCAGATGCTTACAGAGATTTACCTAATTTATTTTATGAATCTGAAACAGGGCAAAAAGCTGTAAATGTTTTGCTTTCTCGTGAAGAAACTTATGCCGATATTAGCCCAGTTCGTTTAGATAAAGGAGGCGTTTCTGCTTTTGTATCTATTATGCGAGGTTGTGATAATATGTGTTCTTTTTGTGTTGTACCTTTCACGCGTGGTCGTGAACGTAGCAGAAATGCAAATTCTATTGTAGCCGAATCGGAAGATTTATTTAATAGAGGATATAGAGAAGTAACACTTTTAGGGCAAAATGTAGATTCATACAAATGGAAAAACGAAGATGAATCTGAAAAAGTGAACTTTGCTCAATTATTGGAAAAAGTTGCTTTAATTCATCCTGATTTAAGGGTGCGTTTTTCAACTTCGCATCCAAAAGATATGACCAACGAGGTATTGGAAACAATGGCAAAATATGATAATATTTGCAATTATATTCACTTGCCATTACAATCGGGAAATACAAGAATTTTAGATAAAATGAACCGAACCTACACTCGTGAGTGGTATATGGAACGCATTGATGCAATTCGCCAAATTATTCCAGATTGTGCCATTTCATCTGATATTATCACAGGCTTTTGTTCAGAAACAGAAGAAGAACACCAAGATACTTTAAGTATGATGGAATATGTACGTTACGATTTGAATTATATGTTTTTCTATTCAGAACGCCCAGGTACATTGGCACAGCGTAAGTTTGAAGATGATATTCCGTTGGAAACTAAAAAGCGAAGATTGCAAGAGGTTATAAATTTACAAAATAAGCACGCTTTAGAACGTAATGAAGCCTGCATTGGTAAAACTTATAAAGTTTTGATTGAAAGAACATCGAAAAAATCTGAAGATGACCTTTGTGGACGTACCGATGGTAATAAAATGGTAATTTTTGCTAAAGGAAACTTACAACCCAAAATGTATGTTGATGTATTAATTAAAGAGTGCACATCGGCAACTTTGAAAGGGGAAGTTGTGGGTGTTTATGAGTAGAAGTTTTTTGTTCAAGGGAACACGTTCCCTTGTAAATACCAATTGAATGGTTTCCAAGATTACGAAATGCCAGTAAAAAGCAATTAGAAAATTGGCGATTTATAGGCGATGGTGAAGGTATTCATTGGAAAGATTTAGATGAAGATATTTTGGTTGAAAATTTATTTTAAATTATTTTATTGTTAAAATCTTCTCGAAATAATGAATTACACAATTAAAATCAACGTTCACTTCGTCATAACAATAATTTGTTTTCTT
>JAHDDA010000243.1:2337-4146 GCA_020629595.1 Chitinophagales bacterium | reverse complement strand
ACCTTTATTTTAAAATTTTGAAATCCAAGATTTGTCAAAATTTCATTTTTAATGGCTAAAATTTCAGCATCGCACATCATTGAAGTGCTACCAACAGCATCAATATCGCATTGGTAAAATTCTCTAAATCTTCCTTGGTGTGGTTGTGGTCTATCGGCTCGCCAAACTGGTTGGATTTGATAACGTTTAAATGGCTTTGGCAAATTGGGATTCATTGCCATAAAACGAGAAAAAGGAACGGTTAAATCGTAATGCAAAGCGGCTTCATCTTTTGTACCTGTTTTGTAGTTCAAACGGTAAATTAACCTATCGGCATCTTCGCCATATTTACCTGCCAAAACGTTTAAGTATTCAATTGCTGGGGTTTCAATTGGTTCAAAACCATACTTTTGAAAAGTAGCACGCATAACCGACAAAATATTTTCGCGCTGAATCATTTGTTCAGGTAAAAAATCTCTTGTTCCTTTAAAAATTCTTGCTTGCAGTTTTTTTGCCATTGTTTGTGTTTTAAGAAATGCAAATGTAGGATACGAAACTTAAACAGACCTTGAAGGTTTTAAAAACCTTCAAGGTCTAATAAGCTTTATTACTCCTCAACGAAATCATTTAACCAAGAAATAATAAATTTCTCTAAATTTTGTTTAGCATCTTCGGCATTTTCCCACCAATTTGTACTCCAAATTCTATGAAAAGAAAAGCCGTATCTTTCCAAAATTTCTTGATGATGAATTTCTGCTAAATAGGCTTCGTTTTCTGAGAAAAAATCTGTGCCATCACATTCTATTGCCAAAGGTTTTCTATTGTCGATATTAGCTTCTACTAAAATATCAATTTTAAATCCTCCGAAATATTGACAAGTTTTGACAGTTAAATCTGGAAATTTAGTTTTCAAAAAATCTGCAATAAAAATATCAAAAGTATCGGCTTCATCTTTATAAATATTAAATACTGTTCGCTGATTTTCTGCTAAATATTGCAAAACTGTATCTTTTAAGCTTTCATTTTGCTCACTTACAGCTTTTGCGTAGGCTAAATAAGCATACAAAATACCTTTTTTGTTATTCTCTTTGGTTGATGCTAATAAGTTTGAAAAAGATAGTATTTTATCTTCAGGAATTGAGGTACAAACAAAAAGTTTTTGCTTTGCTCTTGAAACAATTACATTCAATAATTTATAACCTTTTTGCTGATTTATAGGACCAAAATTTTCTCTAAATTTACCTTCTTCATTTTTCCCATAAGTAGTAGAAATAATAATTATATCTCTTTCGTCGCCTTGAATGTTTTCTAAATTTTTAACAAAAAAACCTGCTAATTCTAAAGCATTCATTTTTTCATTAAAGCTTTCATTTTCAAGTCTATAATTCAAAATGTTTTTTATAATAAAATCACGTTGTGTAATACTAAAAGTTGCCACTCCAATACTTGGAACATTTTCATTTTGAAATTGTACTTCATTTTCTAAAATATCAATTACTTTTTCGGCTTCTTGCTTATTCACTCTATTTATAAAACTGCCTTCAATATTGAAATATCGAATAGGCGTTTCATTTATAGTATTTGGCAAAGGCACTAAACTTGATTGATAAAATGCAAAGTTTGAAAAATTAATTAAATCTGGGTGCTGAGAACGATAATGAAAATCAAGTGAAATTTTAGCAAAATTTAGGTTATTGGCAAAATCCAATAAAGATTCACTTTCTAATAATAAATCGTTTTTTTCAATTGCTTTTTCATTGAAAATATTATCATCAAAAACACTAGAAGCAAAATAATTTGAAGGTGGCATTTGGTGTTCATCTCCAGCAA
>JAHDDA010000243.1:0-2237 GCA_020629595.1 Chitinophagales bacterium | reverse complement strand
TCTTCATCTTTCCCTAAATTTTTAGAAGCTTCTTGAACTAAAAATTGTTGAATATAATAAGCACTAAACTTGTCTGCCCAGTTATCAATTCCTTTTAATCGGTTGATAATTTTATACTGAACTTCGCTAACATTATTTTCCTCTAAAAAATTAACCCACTTATATTCTTCATAAAAGGCTTGCTCATTTTTAAAATATTCTTTCGATTTATCAATAATAAAATTAAAGTCAAACAAAGATTTTTTAAGTTCATATTTTTTAAACTTAACCTTTATAATTTTATCTGTATTTATTATATCTTCTAACTTTTCGCAAGCATAAAAAAAATCAACTTGGTCTGATAAAAATTGTTTCTTCTTTTTTGAAAAAAAGGCTAAAAACATTTGAAAACCAGATTCTTGCAAATCATAATCAAAAAAATCATCATTAAATTTATATTTTAAATAAAGCCTCTTAATTAATTGATTTTCACTATTTAAAGCTTGGTCATATATATGAAATCTTTCTTGTAGTTTTTGAAGTAAAGCATAAGGATTGTCATCTTTAAAAACTTCTTTTGATAAAAAAGAGAACTTTTCATAAGGAGCAAACCTTTTATAAACAGGTTCAAGTTTTTCTAATAAATTTACTGTTTCATAGTATTCATCTAAACTCAAGCTCCTAAAATATTGAACAAATTCTTTTAACTCTTCAAAGCTATACTTTTCCTTAATTTTTAATAATTCGCCAATGTAGTGTTTTCTTAGTTTACCATTTTTAAAAGTTGCGTTTGTACAATTACTATAAGTATTCTGAATGTTTATATAATCGTTTAAAGCTTTAATTTTATGTTCTAAATCTGTTGTAGCCGAAATTCTACCTTCTCTATCAAAATGATTCTCATACTTATCTAACCTATCGTAAATATCTCTTACCTTATCTACTACCGCTCGCCTACCCTTTACATCATCTTGAATTAAAATTAAGTTGTTACTTAATCCCAAGTCAGACAATTGCTTTTCCAAAACCTCTAAAGCTGTTCGTTTTTCACAAACAACCAAGCATTTCATTTTATTTTTTAATGCAGTTTCTAATATAGCGGTAAGGGTTCTGCTTTTACCCGTTCCTGGAGGTCCTTGTATTAGTAAGTTCCTTTGATTACTTAGGGCATTTATTATTTTTTGTTGCGAAGGATCAGTTCTCACTGAGCTTACTGAATCGAAATTTTCGTTCTGAAAATCTGAAGTTTTTATTTCAAGATTATCTTTTTCCAGCAAGCTATCATACGCTTGAATAATACTGTGTTTTGGGCTTTTAAAAATGGAAAAAACACCTGAAAAATCAACGATTACATCATCTAAAATTAACCGATTAAGGTACTTTTCTTTTTCTTCAATTTTACTTATTGTAAACGATTGTAAACTGAGTTCATTTTTACTTAACTCTTCATCTTTACCTTCTAAAAAGTTATGAATTTTAGCACTAAAATTTAAAAGCGTTTCTTTGTTTACAAAATCAAGCTCTTTGTATTCATCGTGTTCAAAATAAGTGCTTAAATCTTTTTGTAAATGATTAACTAAAACCTCATTTACATGTACAGGGTCATCTTCTGTATGTAGCAGTTGCCAATTATTTACTCCTTTTAAACGGCTCAATTTTAAGTTCCAAATAAACAAGGGAGCAACAGTCAACTTACCATCGGTTCTATCTTTTTTTATAAGCATTGGAAAACCAAAACCAAAGGTATTTACACCAATATCAGATTCTATTGTTTTGGACTGATTGAGTAGTTTTTCTAACTTTTTGTTTACTTTTTCAAACTTGATTAACTCCCTTTCTGTAAAAGCATTTACTACTTTTTTGGCAACAGAAATTTTAAATTTAAAGTTAGGTTTAAGGAGTAAATCCTTAATAAAACTTTCAGGTATTTCTAAGTTAAAAGCAGAAAAATCATCTAAATCTAATTTGTAATTTGAACTACCAGGAATAGCATTTAGATGGACTCCTTTTTTATTTCCAACTTTTAAACGGTTTTGTAATTCTTGTAGATTTTCTTTGCCTAATATCATTTCTTATTGTCAGTCGCCTCAATATTATCCCAAACAAAAGTAGCATTATTTACTTGTTCTCTAAACATATCGGGATTTAAACAAGCTAAAAGCACCAAGAAGGCAATAAAGATAGCACTATAAATCAAGAACTTTTTTGAAAAAACAGATTTATTTCCCTCAAAAAGTTCTTGTGCCGAATTGTGAATT
>JAHDDA010000242.1 GCA_020629595.1 Chitinophagales bacterium | reverse complement strand
GCAAGAGAAAAGGCAGAAGCTGAACAAAAAGCAAAAGCAGAAGCTGAAAGAATAGCAAGAGAAAAGGCAGAAGCTGAACAAAAAGCAAAGGCAGAAGCTGAAAGAATAGCAAGAGAAAAGACTGAAGCCGAACAAAAAGCAAAAGAAGAAAAGAAGGGAGGTTTTTGGGGTAATTTTTTTGGTAGAGGCAATAAATCTACGGAAGCAGAATTGCAAAAAGACCTTGATGATGGAATGAAACAAACCAAACAAGGCTTCTTTGAAAAAATATCAAAAGCTGTTGCTGGTAAAACCGAAGTTGATGACGATTTACTTGACGAGATAGAAGAAGCCTTAGTGTCTTCTGATGTTGGAGTAGAAACAACCGTTAAGATAATTGAAAAATTAGAAGCTAAAGTAGCCGATGAAAAGTACTTCAGTACGAAAGAGTTATATAGACTTGTTAAAGAAGTAGTTGTTGAGCTATTAACAGAAAATAAAACCCAAAATTTACCAGATTATGAATTTCCAGATAAAGGGAAATATCCTTATGTAGTTTTGGTTGTTGGTGTAAATGGTGTTGGAAAAACTACAACAATTGCCAAATTAGCAGCTAAAGCAAAATCACAAGGAAAAAAAGTTGTTTTGGGGGCAGGTGATACATTTAGAGCTGCAGCCGTAAAACAAATTGAAGTTTGGGGAGAAAGAATTGGCGTTCCAGTAATTTCTCATGGAATGAATACCGATCCTGCAGCTGTAGCTTTCGATACAGTAAAAGCCGCTATGGAACAAGATGCCGATGTGGTTTTTGTTGATACAGCAGGAAGATTGCATAACAAAGTAGGTTTAATGAATGAGTTATCAAAAATTAAGCGAGTAATGCAAAAAATTGTACCCGATGTTCCACACGATGTGCTTTTGGTTTTAGATGCTTCTACTGGACAAAATGCCTTGGAACAAGCAAAGCATTTTACAGAAGCAACACAGGTTTCTTGCATTGCAGTTACAAAATTAGACGGAACTGCAAAAGGCGGTGTTATTCTTGGAATTGCCGACCAGTTTAGTATTCCAATCAGATATATTGGAGTAGGCGAGCAAGTGCATCATTTGCAGTTGTTCAATAAAGAAAGTTTTGTTGATACCTTGTTTGCCGAATAAGTCTTTTCATTAACATTTAGTTAAATGGGTGGTCTTTGAGCCACCTTTTTTTATGAAATTATTGTAAATTTGGCTAAATTTTGCTTATGAGTATAGTTGTTATAAATAATCGTTCAGACATAGGTGCTGGAACAAGAGGATCAGATTTAGGAATAAGGGCAATGGAAATTGCAGCCTTAAATAATGGCAGTAATTTCTTTAAAGATAATAATCAAATAGAGTTAACTACTGAACAACAGTCTATTTACGCACCCGTTGAAACTCCTAAAGCCAAAAGAATAGAACATATTGTAAAACAGTGTAATAAAGTTTGCGATGAAGTAGCCAATCAATTAGATAATGAAAAGTTTCCGTTGGTAATTTCTGGAGATCATTCTTCTGCTGTTGGAACAGTTACAGGCGTTAAAAAAGCTAATCCAGAAGCAAAAGTAGGAGTAGTTTGGATAGATGCACACGCAGATTTACATTCTCCTTTTACAACACCTTCAGGTAATGTACATGGAATGCCTTTAGCAGCTTTATGTAACGTTGATAACTTAGATTGCAAAATAAATGAACCTAATTTTGAAACAATAAACCAATGGGAGAACTTTAAAAACCTTGCTAATATTTCAAATGCAATTGATATAAATAATATAGTATTTTTTGGAGTAAGAGATACTGAAGAACCTGAAGACAAGTTGATAGAACAGTATGGAATAAAAAACTTTAGTGTTGCTGAAGTAAGATTCAAAGGTATTCAAAAGTGTTTGAAAGAAGCCTTATCTATTTTAGAAGAATGTGATATTTTGTATATCTCTTTCGACGTAGATAGTTTAGACTGTGATTTGATTTCTTACGGTACTGGCACGCCAGTAGCTAAGGGTTTTGATTCACAAGAAGCCATTGAAATAATAAATGGATTTTTAAGTACGGAAAAAGTGGCTTGTTTAGAGTTTGTTGAAGTAAACCCAACATTAGACAATAAATGTAATAAAATGGCTGAAACTGCTTTTACCGTTTTAGAACAAATTACACCCAATATTTCCCACATAACCTATAATATGTTAGTGTAATATATATTTCAATTAATATGTTTAAACTAGAACTAAGCAGATTCAAATAATTATGTTTTAAATTCATTTTTCAATGTTCAGAAAGTTAATTTAGCTAATAACAGTTAAATTATCTTTTGATGAAGAATATTTGTGTAAACTCCGAAATTGGACGTTTAAAAAAATTATTAATTCATAGTCCCGATGGGGGAATTGGTAAAGTTTCACCTTCTAAAGCTCAATCTTGGCTATACGATGACATTGTATTTCTTAAAGCAATGCAAGAAGAATATGATGAGTACAAAAAAGTGCTTTTAGCTTTCCTTGATCAAGATGTTTTAAAAAAATGGTTTCAATTAGAAGACGAACACGCTAAATCAGAGAATGCAAACCAAAGAGCAGACTTTCTAAAACCTGGTAAACCAAATTTTTTGGACTCTGAAAATGTTATAGAAGTTCAACGACTTTTAGCTAAAATGTTAGAAGATAGTGAAGTCCGGAAAAAAATAGTAGCCACAATTTGTGGATTAGAAAATTTGAGTTACCACGTTCAAAAGATTATGCTGAATGAACAAACCAATATTTTTGATAAATACCAAAAATTAGATACAAACGCATTAGCAGAATTAATCATAACAGGTATTTTAAAACTAAATCCTTTACCAAATACTAATATTGAGCCGTATGTAGAACAAATTTTTCCACCCATTCCTAACCTAATTTTTACTAGAGATATTGCTATTACAGTTGGAAATAGAATATTGGTAAGTAAATTATTCAAGAAAGCACGTATTCGTGAGTCATTAATTATGACTTATTTATCCTATAATATACTTTCTCCAAAAGACCACCTTAAAGTAATTGAAGTAAAAGAAGACCCCGATTTTTTCCTTGAACCTGAAGATGAAAAAAAATATAAATATGTTAGCTTAGAAGGTGGCGATGTAATGATGATTCATAAAAATCATTTACTTATCGGCTGCTCAGAAAGAACTTCACCTTACGCCATAAATAAAATAGTGGAAATGTTTTTTGAACAAAATATAGTTGAAAAAATTACAGCCATTGTTATTCCAAGTAAGCGTGACACAATGCACATAGACACAGTTTTTACTCAAGTAAGAAAAGATTGCTGGTTGCTCTTTGATGAATATGGGAAATTGGGATATAATAAACAAAAAAATAATTATCTAGATAGCTTATTGCCAGAATATGAGCAAAATTCCTTAGTAAAAATTCATCAATTTAGAAATGAACTTCAAGAAAATGGTGAGTATAAAATTGTAAAATTCGATTTTTTAGAAGACCTTTTTTATCATATTTCAAAAGAAGATTTTGGAATTGATTACGATCCAGCCATAATTTATAGTGGAGGAGGCGAGTATCCAGATAACTTTAGAGAACAATGGACAGATTCTTGTAATGTTTTAGCCTTGCGAGAGGGCTTAGTAATTGGATATGATAGAAATACTAAAACTTCGGAAGCATTTGAAAAAGTAAATGAATATTCATACAATAAAAAATGTAAAAATAAATTTAACTTTAAAATAGTAAAAGCCAAAGACTTAACCACGCAATTGAAAAAAGCATTTAATGAAAATAATAAAGTTGATTTAACTGCACTAGCAAATGAAATTGTTGGCGAAAATTGTTTAATTACTTTAGTTTCTCACGAACTGTCAAGAGCAAGAGGTGGTTCTCATTGTATGAGTATGCCACTTTTAAGAGATGAAGTTTAGTTTTTAATACATTAAACTTTAAATTGGGTTTTATTGTATCGGAAACTGAGCTTGTCGAAGTTTCAACGAAATAAATAGTTTGAAAGCATATTAAGTTTTATTTGAAATTCCACTAATTTTACTTTTAAAAAAACAGTTGAAACAAACAAGCAATAATATTTTAATGATTCGTCCAGTTAGGTTTAATTACAACCCCCAAACTGCCGAATCAAATGTTCATCAATCAAAATTAGAAGGAAAAACAGCTA
>JAHDDA010000241.1:2497-4170 GCA_020629595.1 Chitinophagales bacterium | reverse complement strand
GAAATTGCGAGTATTGGCATTACCAACCAGCGTGAAACTACGGTGGTTTGGAATAAAAATACAGGGCAACCAATTCACAATGCCATAGTTTGGCAAGATCGCCGAACTGCTTCAATTTGTGATAATTTAAAAGCTAAAGGCTACGAAGAATATGTAAGAAAAAACACAGGTTTGGTAATTGATGCCTACTTTTCGGGTACAAAAATCAACTGGATGCTTGATAATGTAGAAGGAGCAAGAGAACAAGCAGAAAATGGCGATTTATTGTTTGGTACAATTGATACTTGGTTGATTTGGAAACTTACTGGTAGAACAGTTCACGCAACAGATTTTACGAATGCCTCACGAACTTTAATTTACAATATAAAAGACTTAGCTTGGGATGAAAAAATGCTTTCGGCATTAAATATTCCTAAAAATATGTTGCCTGAAGTAAAACCATCATCGGCAAATTATGGCGAAACTTCGGCAGATTTATTTGGCGAAAGTTTATCAATTTGTGGTGTTGCTGGCGATCAACAATCGGCTTTATTTGGGCAAGCGTGTATTAAAGCAGGAATGGCAAAAAACACCTACGGCACAGGTTGTTTTATGCTAATGAATACAGGCGAAACACCTATTGAATCGAAAAATGGATTACTAACCACTTTGGCTTGTACCGCAGGCGAAAAACCAGCTTATGCCCTTGAAGGTTCGGTATTTATTGCAGGAGCAGCGATTCAATGGTTACGTGATGGTTTGAAAATAATAGATTCGGCACCAGATTCTGAATATTTTGCCAAAAAAGTAAACGATACACAAGGCGTTTATGTTGTGCCTGCCTTTGCAGGTTTGGGTGCTCCGTACTGGGATATGTACGCAAAAGGAGCAATTTTTGGCTTAACTCGTGGAACAGATAAAGCACATTTAATTCGGGCAACCTTGCAATCGTTGGCGTACCAAACTCGTGATGTTTTAGATGCAATGCAACAAGATGCGGGTATTAATTTAGCTAAATTGCGTGTAGATGGTGGTGCTTGTGCCAATAACTATTTAATGCAATTTCAGGCAGATATTATTAATACAGAAGTAGAACGACCAGAAGTTATTGAAACTACTGCTTTGGGTGCAGCTTACTTAGCAGGTTTAAAAACAGGTTTTTATCAATTGGAAGATTTAACCCAAAACTGGCAAGTAAATCGTACTTTTTTGCCAGAAATGGAAGTTGCCGAAAGTGATAAACGCTACAAAAAATGGCAGAAAGCAGTGGAACGTTGTAAAGATTGGGATTTGGAGGAGTAACAAAATGAAGCATCTTTTAAGCAAAATAAAAAATCGTTTTAAAGTCTATTGATTTTGTAAAAAATTTCATTATTTTCAGTGTTAAAAGATTCATTCTCCCTTTTAAACCAAACAAAAATTACCATTATGAAAAAAGCAATTTACACATTTTTAATGCTACTCCTTTCTTCATTTTTTGTAGAAGCACAAGAACCATCTTTAGACCTTGAACTGGTTTGTGAAACAGAGGATTTATGTGGGCAGGAATTATGGACTGGTTTACTTGACCAAACTTATGGAAAAGTAGATTTATATGTAAATAATTTTATAAATATCGATGATGATAGTTTGTATATTACTATAAATAGAAATGGTTCTATGTCAGGAATTTCATCAATTCAAAGTCCACAGGG
>JAHDDA010000241.1:0-2397 GCA_020629595.1 Chitinophagales bacterium | reverse complement strand
GACACATTTTACTATTGCAATAATTATGTTATAAATCAATTCGACTCATGTAAAGAAATTTTAAATCATTCGTATTATTATGATTGCAACTGTTACTATGAAATTCGTGAACTAGTTTTTGAAAATAGTGTACCAGAAGATATTAATTCACAAGAAGCTCAAAACAATTACATAGGTAGATTAGCTGAAGTTGACTATGAAGATGTGGTTGATAAGAATTTATTAGTTAAGCCCTATTTATTCTTTCAATCTTATAACTGGTTTGGAAATTTAATTTCAAGTGGTTATGCTGAAATTGAAGATGCAATAGTTTCTCCACTCATTCTTCAAGAAGAATGCGAACCTTTAAGTATTGATTTAGATTTAGAGATAATTTGTATGACTGAAGAATATTGCGGAACGGAATATTGGGATGGAACAAGTGCAGAAATTTACCTTAATTCAATAAATGGTTCTACAACAGATAGTATTTTCGTAACAATGGTAATTACTGGTAGAAACGGATTATCTAATCTTGAATTAATAAATTGTCCTCAACCACAAATATCAGAAACTTGTACACAATATGCTGATACTATTTTTAATGGTATGATAGGTGCTTCTGAACTAACTCCACTAATTGAGTATATGCCAAATGACAATTATGGAGGAGGTTCTCAATTAATTATAATAGCTTCAAATGGTAATGAAACAGCTACTTATTCTTTAGTTCTTTCAACTTCTGAATTTGGAGATATTAATAGCCACATTCCTTGTGGCAATACAACATTTGTAACAACAAATTACGTACATTCTTACATTCCAGATACCTTAGAATATTGTCCACCTAATGAAATTTGTGTCGCCAGTTATCCAGACGTAGATGAGTCAGAATACCATTTTTTTGTTTTTGAAGGAGAAGCACCTGATACAATTTCTAATTATGTACATCCATATACTTACGGCTTTACTTATATACCAAGAGATGAATTACCATTTTTAGATGATATATATAATTGGGCATTATCGGGCTCTGAGATTAAAAAGGCTTACTTATACAGCTATGATAGCTTTGGATATGTAGAAGTAGGAAGTGAAATAGCTTTTTATGACTATACTTTAGTTGAAGACTTTGAACCCTTCTTTGTAAAACTATCAGAAGATTTACATTACGAAATATTACCAAGTATTGATTTATGTGAAGAAGACTTTCCTTATGATTTACCAGATGGTACAACGGTTGAAACTTATATGGATTTTGATGAAGATTTTGTGACAATAACAAAGGTTAATATAAATAATTATACTCAGCAAATAGAAAATAATGCTGGTTCTTGTGATTCTTTATTTATAACACCAATTACTGTAAACGAGCTAATTGAATGCCACATTAATAGTGATGTACTAACAAGTGATACTTTGTTTTTAGATGAAAGTAGTTTAGAATTATTTGCTCCAGAATTGAGTCCTTTAATTCATTACTATGGAGCTTTTTACACCTGGCTTCCAAGTGGAGAAACAGGTTCTAGTATTACAGTAAACCAAGCAGGTGTTTATACATTAATAATTAGTGCTAACGGATATGAAGATTATATAATAGAATTTGTGGTAATAGCTGATTGTGAATCTTTAGCAAACACAACCAACCTTCCACCCATTTCACAATGTGGAAGTATAGAAATTAACAATACAATTTACGAAGAAGCAGGCGAATACCAAGACATACAAACCTTCACAAACCAATTCGGCTGTGATTCAATAGTTACACAAATAATAGAAATATTACCGACTGATAAAATCTTTTTGCCCACTTTATACGATTGCGATAAAATTACTCACAATGGTATAACTTACAATCAAATTGGTTACTATTACGCCACCGAAAACTTTACAAACCAAGCAGGTTGCGACTCTTTGGTAATTCAGCCAATAGCCATAGGGCAATCGTTGTATTGTTACAAAGGTTATACTGCTGGTGGAGGTGGAAAAAATGATGCTTTACAAAACGGTATAAGTGAAAATTTAGCACTAAACATTTACCCAAATCCAGCAAGCCATTTTATCAATATTCGGTTTTCAGAAACCGAAGCAAGCAAAATAAAAAACATTTCGGTTTACAACACAGCAGGGCAACTAATAGAAAAATTTGAGTATTTTACTCCTCAAATAAATGTACAAAATTGGCAAACTGGTGTTTACGTTCTACATATTACAAACACAACAGGAAAGACACATTTACTTAAAGTGTTAAAGCATTAATTTTCAATGTTTTTCAATATTTTTTTTAGATGTTTTAAATAAGAAAGTATTCCAATTACTACTAGAAAATCTTGCTTGTGCATAGTAGTTTCCACTAGCTCAATTAATTCATTCAATACACTTTTGTTTATCTTTCCCGATTTAAAGTATCGATTAAGA
>JAHDDA010000240.1 GCA_020629595.1 Chitinophagales bacterium | reverse complement strand
CCTATGACAGATATTGTTGATTGGTATTTAATTCATTTTGAAAGGTTGTTGGGGAGGTAATTTTTTACCGCACCACGAACTTCTTCACTATTTCTTCATTTCCATAATTGTAATGTAAAATATAAATCCCTACATTAAAACCACTAATATCAAGTGTGTTTCTACCATTTTGAAGTGCTAAATTGGCTATTTTTTTACCGCTTATATCAAAAACACTTAGTTGGGCATTTGTTTCACTTGGGTTGTAAACATTTAGCATTCCATTAGTTACTGGGTTGGGATAAATAGGCGAATCGAAAGTAAGTAATACTTCTTCTTCAATGGCAATTTCACAATTTCCTTCGCCAATTATGGTAAAATTGTACAAGCCTTCCAATAAATTTTCTCTTAATTTACCTTCAAAACCATCTTCCCAAATTACCGATATATTTTCAATGTCTGAAACAACTTCAATACTGCCTAAATTATCTGCTAATGAACTTTCTGTTTTAATTATTTCATAAGTTGGATAATCGAAAACTTCAAAATTAATTTGTTGCTGAATTTCTCCAATATTATTGGTAAGATTTAAAATTGCTGTATAAATTCCCACTTCGTTAATTTGCAAAGTAGGATTTTCACTTGAAATTGGTGAAATAGAATTAGGTATAAATGTCCAAGAAGCATTCACATAATTGTTTCCCACAAAATCTAATGTAACTTCAGAACCTATACATATTTTTTCTTCAGAAACACTTAGGCTATTAATATTTGGCAACTGTTCGTTGGTATTAAAACAAAAAGTTGTTGATTCTGAAAACTCAAACTCACCTCCTTCTTGCAATAAACCATCTTGCGAAAGACTAATTGAGTAACTTCCTTCTCCAAAACCACAACAAATTCCATCGCCATAAGAATCGTAAATTGTAAAAGTATAGCAACCTTCGGTTAGGCAAATTCCAAAAGTATTTAAGGCGTTTTCTTGAAAAATGTTAGAAGTTAAAACCACATCATTGTTACTGTTTGTTAGTTCAAACGAGGTTTCTTCCTCCCACTCATCGGTGTTAATTAATACCTCAAAAGTTTGCCCACCTTCAATTACTTCAAAAGGAATAAGAATAGTATTGTTACTAGTATTATCATCAATATTAGTATTGTTTCCATTTACACTTATCAATTCAATCTTAAATAAATTATTACCTACATTAGCCTCAATAGTTGGTAAATCAAGTGTAGTATTTTCAATACTTTGTAAATTGCCTGTCCAAGTAAATTCAACAGGTGTTTGCTCATTCAATTGGTACTTTATAACGATATTACTTAGTGCATCAGAACCCAAATTTTTAAGTAAAATATTGGGTAGGTTAATGTTTGTTTCGCAAAAATTAGAAGGGAATTTTTCTACCAAATTTATACTTGCATCTAACTTTGCTTGTAGGTTTATTTGATAGTTACCCTGAATTACATCCACATCTTCATTATTGGGATTCAACCAAGGAGCAAGGCTCGTTTCATAGGCTTCGTAATTACCCCACGAATGCGAAAACTTACCATAAACATCATATTCATCGTTACCACAAGCAGCATTACCACCATAAAGTTGCCCAACTATTAAACCACTTTCATTAAAAATTGGCGAACCCGAAGAACCTGGCTCTGTTGTTCCTTCATCCCAATCGGTAACTTCCCAAAAAGAGTTTATTCCAATACTATTCGCATCTGATTCTTGTAATGGATCGTTTTCAAAGCTAATTTTTTTAACATCACCGCTTGGATGATGAATACCTACGGCTCTTTGTGGTTGTAAATTTTCGTTTGACCAACCGTTAAAAAACACATTATACTCGCTTGGAATTGGACTCGATAGTTCTAAAAGCATAAAATCTGACTGCGTATTTTTTGCTCTTAATGTTGCCCCTGAAACTGTTTGGTTGGTTGGTCCATCTTGATTGGCACAATTGGGACTTTGATAGTTAAACATAAACATCCATTGCTGTATGTTTCCCAAATTAAAAGGTTTACAATGATCTGCTGTTAAGAAAAAAGGCGTTCCATCTTGGCTAACATTATTAAGCATTGCACCACTACATTGTCTAAAACCACCATCTAAAATTAATGCAACTGCTCTTTCAGCATTATTCCAAACAAAATCATCATTGCAAGCAACATTTATATTACAAGCACCCGAATCGCCATAACCTTTGGTATTATTATCGTAAAAATTTCGATATGCGTGTACTACTTGCGAAAACTGAATAGCTACTTTTTCTTTGCAGTTTTTAGGTTCGTAATATTCAAAAGTAATTTTATTACCCTTAATTACAGTAGTCGAAAATTTACCATAAGATTTATTATTTTGGGCTGTAAAAGCTCCTAAAATTTCCTCATAATTTTGATTGTAAATATATAAATTTGAATTTTGAGGTAAATAAAAATTACTAAACTGAAAATTTAAGGAAAAAGCATTGGGTGAATAAACAGTTAAACGCCAAAGTTTATCGCCATTGGGCAAAGTTTCCCAAGTGCCACTATTTTCAATGCCAAAATCAACTTCAAATTCTTTCCCAAATCTAAAAGGATTGCCTTTTACATTTATTTCTTTGTCTTCTTCAAGCATTTTTTGCACATCGAAAGTTGGCATTTCAATTATAGGAACAACTTTATTTTTTAAATAAGTTGCCTGTTTACTCAATGGCAAACCGCCGTATTGCACTTGAGCTACAAGTGTTATTGAACAAAAAATTAATGTTAGATTGATTATAAAATTTTTCACAATTCAATATAAAATTAGCAATACCTTAAAGATACTTTTGAATTACTAAATTTATTCTATTCCAAATGTAATAAAATACATTTAATTTAATTAACGACTTTTTAAGTATAAAAATGCTTATAAATAGACACGATTGTAAAAGCTCTATTAATGTTTCTTGTTTGAAACCAAGAAAAAATACCCACTCATAAGCAAAAATAAGCTAGCCATTAAAGCAATTTGAACTTGAATTACCTGTGTAAGTGAATTGTGAAAGCAAACAATTAAAACTATTTGGGTAACGCCAGCAAAAACCGATAAATAAACAGGAATATATTTATTTAAGGACATAAAGTAATAGGCAAATACATTGGAACAAGCAAACAAAGTTGTAGCAATGGCATACAACCAAAGATATGAAGAGGCTTTTACAAACTCATTTCCGAAAAGGATTTGCATTATTAGCTCATCGAAAAGAAAACAAATTGACGTGATTATTGCTCCAACAGCAAAAACAAACGCCAATGATTTCCAAAACAAGGGTTGGTGGTTTAAGCCTTGTTGTTCCATTTGAATAACCTTTGGAAACAATAAAGTAACAATTGTCCAAGTGGCAAAAAAGACCACTCTGCCTATTAAAGCAACTGCCGCATACAAGCCTGCGTCTTGGTTTTCGAAATAATGTTTTACCAATATTACATCGCTATTGTTAATTAAAATTTGACTAAACTCGTAAAAAGCAATAATAATAGCAAAGTTGTAAAAGGCTTTCTTATCATCAAAAATTACTTGCTCACTATTGGCTTTTTCTGTTTTATGTTGGTTTTTAATAGCAATATTAGCTACCACAAAAGCTCCTAAAAAAGAAAATAAAAAACCCAAACCTATGGCTTCAGAAGCATAAGGCAAAGCATTATTTAATACAATAAAAAGTAAAAGGAAGGTAAAGAAAAAACGGGCAAACATTTCGGCTTGATAGGTAAAAGCCATTCCTAAAAACCTATTTGTACCTTGTAATAAACCACGCGAAACACTCATATTAAAGTAGGCAGGAATACCTATAAATATCAAAGCCAAAGGCACAACTGAAGCGAAATGAAGAAAATTACTGATAGGAACAAGTAGCAATAGCAGAATAATTAAAACGCCCAATGAAAGAACATTTGATTTTTTATAAATCCACAATTGAAAAGCACCTAAAGAAGTTATGGCATTTTTGCCAAAATAGGTGGCAGAAAATTTTGCCGCAGAAAGTTGCAAACCTACAGCTAAAAATGAAAGTATTAAAACTAAAGTTGCCATTACACCTGCTTCGGCAAATTGTGCAGGACCTAAAAAACGCCCTAAAAGTAAATTAATTAAATAATTTCCGGCATTAACAATTATTGTACTGCCAAACAAAAGAGCAACTTCGTTTTGTTTTAATAGTTTTTTTATCATTTATAGCTTTAAAAATAC
>JAHDDA010000239.1 GCA_020629595.1 Chitinophagales bacterium | reverse complement strand
AGGGAACGTCCATAAAATTAACAGCTTGAACTTACCTTATCAAAGTAACTGTTCCCTTATCTTCAAAAGGAATGGCAATATCTTCCAGCTCAATTATAAGATTATACATATAAACACCAATGGCAGGGTTTGAGCCAAATTCTTCTAAACCATCCCAGGCTTCATCTGGAGAAAAAGACTCGAACACCTGTTTACCCCAACGGTCGTAAACTACTAGACTATAAGATTTATATGCTCCATCAAATAAAATTTTCCATTCATCATTAAAACCATCTTTGTTGGGCGAAAAAGCAGTTGGAATTATAGGTGTGAGTGATGGAGAAATAATTACATTCGTAGTATCTCTTTTGGTACATCCATCTTCAGTATGAATTAATAAAATATACTCTGTATCAATATTAGGTGATGCTTTAGGATATAGACAATTAGCACAACTTAAACCATAAGTAGGTGTCCATTGTACTAAAACAACACTTGAAGAATCTGTTACGCCTGTATCAATTAACACATCAACTCCAGATGTTATGGCGTATTCATCTTGTAAGTTTAAATCAGGAAACGGATAGGCATGCACTTCAACATTCACAATAGAATCACATAAACCACTTTCTGCTAAGAGTTGAATGGGTGCAGGATTATCGCCAGCAAAATATATTTCGCCGCCAAATTCAGTTCCAATATCCTCACAGGCTAATACCTCATAATAACTTTCTTTGAAATTTACCAAAACTGGCGAGTAGTTTAATGTTGAATCACAACCATTTGAAGAAGTTAATTTTAAGGTTTCTGTATTTACAGAATTTTCATTAAAAGTAAAGCCATTAATAGTAATTTCTTCTCCAGCACAAATCTGAATTTCCTCATCTAATTCATAGCTTTCAACAATATTTAGTTCTAATCTAAAACGGCTACTATCGGCAGAAGAGCAAGCAGGAATAGCATTAATTACAACAAAATCAAAAGCATATATATCAGTTTCAAGATTAGAAACATCGAAAATAGAAGCACTTAAATTTGATGAAATATTAGAATTTGCTTGTAATTCAACCGCTTCCCAAACACCTACAATAGTATTATCTAATGATTCAAAATAATCATTCAAATCAACACTACCAACTTCGCTACAAATAGTATTACCTGGTGCTAAAACAACATCGGGGCAATCTATAGGTGGAATTAGCTCTTCACTTTGAAATTTCCAAGTACAATTTGCACCATTGTTTCCATCAACAAATAAATAATAATTTCCAATGGGTAAATCTAAGTTTTCAAAAGTATAATTTCCATCAACCGAAGCACAAGCAAATAATGTTTCTTGACTTAAATTACAAGTTGCACTATTTGACCAAATCCCCAATTGTAATAACTCATTTCCATCGGTACATTCAATATCTAAAACCTCTAATGAAAAAGGTTGAGGCGTATCATTAGTTATTTCAAATGTGTACCAAACAGCATTTTGGTTTGAATTCCAAGCCAAACATTCATCATCTAATGTAAAACAAGGTGAGACATAGCCTTGTAATTCACAATCATTTTCTTGCTGACCAGCATCTGGCATCCAAAAATCTGGTTCGCCTTGTGAAGTTGCACCATCATTACAGCCAAAACCGATTAAGGGCAAGGCATTTTCACAAAAATCATTTATTGAACAATCTTGGGCATTAATATTTATTGATACAATTAATAAAAATATATAACGAATAGCACTTAGCATTTTGTTAGTTTGAGGGATAAAAAAACCATAATACTCTAACGTTAAGAAAGAAGTATTATGGTAAAGTTTAAACTAAATTTATGCCAATACTTGCAAAATGTCAAGTGCTATGCTATGGTTGGTGCTGAATTTAAAATTCCTTCACTTGCTTTCTCACTAAATTTTTTAAAGTTAGCATTAAATTTATGTGCTAAATTTAATGCAGTTGCCTTATATGCTTCTTTATCTTCCCAAGTATTTATAGGGTTCAATAACTCAGTAGGAACATTGTCACACACATCTGGCACAAATAGACCAAATCTATTGTCGTTTGAAAAATTAGCCGTCTTTAGCTTACCATTTAGTGCTTCGGTAATCATTGCACGAGTATAACGCAATTTTATTCTATTACCAGTTCCATAAGAACCGCCAGTCCAACCTGTGTTTACCAACCAAACATTTATTTCAGGGTTTTCTTCTAATTTTTTACCCAACATTTCTGCATAAATAGTAGGATGAAGTGGTAAAAATGGCGCACCAAAACAGGCAGAGAAGGTAACTTGTGGCTCTGTAACACCCAGTTCTGTACCAGCAACTTTAGCTGTATATCCAGAAATAAAATGATACATTGCTTGTTCTTTGGTTAGCTTTGAAATTGGAGGTAAAACACCAAAAGCATCGCAAGTTAAAAAGAAAATATTTGTAGGAACACCTCCAATTTGGTTAGGCATTATATTTTCAATATGGTGAATTGGATAACTTACTCTTGTATTTTGTGTTTTTGAAACATCTTCAAAATTTACAATACGTGTACCTCTATGAAAAACAATATTTTCAACCATTGCACCCGACTTAATTGCTCCAAATATTTCTGGCTCTTTTTCAGCACTTAAGTCAATACATTTTGCGTAGCACCCCCCTTCAAAATTAAAAACATTTTCAGCAGACCAACCATGTTCGTCATCACCAATTAACTGACGGTTAGGATCTGTTGATAAAGTTGTTTTTCCCGTTCCAGATAAACCAAAAAATACTGCGGTATCATTATTTTCAACACCTACATTAGCAGAACAATGCATAGATAGAACATTCTGATAAGTTGGTAATTCAAAATTTAAAACAGAAAATATTCCTTTTTTAATTTCTCCCGTATAGGCTGTTCCTCCTATAATAATTGTTTTTCTAGTAAAATTTACTACGGCAAAGTTGTGTTGTCTTGTTCCGTCAACTTCTGGAATTGCCATAAACCCTGGTGCAGAAATTACCGTCCAATCTGGTGTGAAATTTTCTAATTCTGAATGATTTAAACGAATAAACATATTACTGGCAAACATATTTTGCCAAGGAAACTCTGTTATTACTCTTACATTTAAACTGTATTCCTCTTTTGTACAGGCTCTACAATCACGTGCATATATTTCACGATTGTTTAGATAACTGACAACTTTATTATATAAATTATCGAACTTTTCAGTATCGAATGGAATATTTACATCTCCCCAATCTACTGTTTCTGCAGTGATATCATCTTTAACAATAAACCTATCTTTAGGTGAACGACCAGTAAACTCACCAGTATCAATGGCTAAAGCTCCTTCGCTAGTAAGTACACCTTGTTTTAAGTTAATTGTTCTTTCTGTTAATTCTGCAGGCGTTAAGTTCCAATGCACAGTTGCATTGTGTAATCCTAATGTAGATAAGTCAGCATTGTTTCCTTTGAAACCCGTATAATACATACTTTAGAGGTTTGTTTAATTAATTAGAGATTGCAAAGTTAAATGTCTTTACACTTTAGTTTCAATTTTAAAACGTTTAAAAAACAAAAGATTTTTTGCATAAGCCCTAAAAAATCACTAAAAATCACATTTAAATTAGATTTTTTTTGCTAAATGCACTATTTCTTCTGATTTACAGTGAATAAAGACTTTAGCTCATCTGCCTCTTCTGGTTTCATTCTACCAGCAATAATTAGGCGTAATTGACGACGTTTTAATGCTTTTTCATACTGCTCTATTTCTTCATCCGATTCTGGAATAACGGTTGCTGTTTTTCTTGGTTTTCCATTACTGTCTAATGCTACAAATGAATAATAAGCTTCGTTGCATTTATACTTATTTTGTGTTGGTATATTTTCTGCCCAAACCTCAACATGGGTTTCAATTGATGTATTGAAAGAACGTGTTACCTTAGCAATTATGGTAACTACATCGCCCAACTTTATAGGATTTACAAATGAAACCTGATCAACAGAAACTGTTACTACAATTGCTCCTGCGTGTTTGCTTGCCGCTATTGCGGTTGCAATATCCATCCAATGTAAAATTTTGCCTCCACGTAAATTGTGCAAATGGTTGGTATCGTTGGGCAAAACCATTTCTGTCATTATAGTTTTACTCTCTGAAGGTGTTTTTCCTTTTAATTCCAAAAAACTAATATTTATGTTTAAGGTGCAAATGTAATCTGTTAGGGAGTGATTGTCTATTAATTTAAAATTTCAATTTCTAAATACTAT
>JAHDDA010000238.1:3008-4235 GCA_020629595.1 Chitinophagales bacterium | reverse complement strand
CCAGCTTGTTTGCCATAATTTATAAAGCCCATTCTAATTATTTTATCAATTTTACTTTTGGGAATAAAGTTGCCTGTAAGATTACCCATTATTGATTCTTCAAACTCATTTATTTTGAAACTTACAGTTTTCCATTCGTTATTTGAATTGGGTAAAATTACCTTGTAATTTGGTAAATAAAAAGCTCGTTTAGCTTCTAAAATCAAGGCAAAATTTAAGCCTTTGTTTCGGTATTTAATCTCTACCTTTTTAAAATTCGATAAATCATAATCGCTGTAAGGGCAACGCAAGGAAGCAAATCCACCATTGTTTTCTAAAGAAACATTGCCAGCAAAAAGTAGGCTATTTTCTTGTAAAAAACCATTACTATCAGATAAGCCACCCATTACGCCATCATTAATAACGTACCATTCTAAGCCACTTTTTTCATAGCCAAAATCGAAGCTAAAATTTTCCTTTCTAAAAGGTAAAAGAGCAAATAAAACAAAAGCCAAAACAAATTTCATAGTATTGATAACTTGTTTTGGCTTGTTTTTGTTTAAAGGTAAAAGTTGGTTTTACTTTTTCTTATTATTCCCTTTAGAATTATTACGTTTCCCTTTCGATTTATTACCGTAATGTTTTTTTCCTGAATAATTTTTACGCTTCTTACTTTTCTTTGGATTCCAAGTTGGTGCATCGCCTAAAGCCTCTGGTAATGCTATTTTAGGAACTTCTTTTTCCATTAAATTTTCAATGCCAGCGAAGTTGTACATATCTTCTTCGTTTACCAAAGTAATGGCGTGTCCGTTGTTTCCAGCACGAGCTGTTCTACCAATTCGGTGTATGTATTCTTCGGCATCACGTGGTGCACCATAATTTACAACCAAGTTTATGTCTTTAATATCAATTCCTCTACTTAAAACATCGGTGCTTACAATAATTTTTATCTTTTTAGCCTTGAATTTTGCCAAAACAGCTTCTCTTTCTTTCTGTTCTAAATCAGAAGAAACAGCTTCTACATCATAGTTTCGTTTGCTTAATGCCGATTTTAGTTCGCCAACTTTTTTACGAGTTGAAGCAAAAATAATAATGCTTTGGTAGTCTTCATTTTTCTGTAAAATATGGTTGATTAAGGCATTTTTTTGCCTATCGTAGCACAAATAGGCTTCTTGTCTTACCTTCTCGGCTGGTTTTGAAATAGCTAATTTTATTTCAAAAGGATTGTCTAATATTTTTTTGGCTAAG
>JAHDDA010000238.1:1276-2908 GCA_020629595.1 Chitinophagales bacterium | reverse complement strand
CCATAAATAGTCATTGAACCTACACCCGCAAAATAAGAAAACCCTTGAATTTGTTGGTCTATCTGAATTGCCAATTCACGAGTTGGAGCAATTACCAAAGTGTTTGTTGTTTGTGTTGGATTGATTGAGAGTTTGTTAATTATGGGCAAAATAAAGGCAGCCGTTTTTCCTGTTCCTGTTTGGGCACAAGCAATTAAATCTCTACCTTCTAATATTTTAGGAATAGCCTGTTCTTGAATAGGAGTGGCTGTTTCAAAACCCATATAATAAAGGGCATCTAAGAGTTGTTCGTCTAAGTCAAATTCGTCAAAAGTCATAGTTGTTTTCAAAGATACAAAAAAAGGCAGGAGAAAATAACCTTGAAGGCTTTTGAAACCTTCAAGATTTGAATTTAAAAGATTTAAAATTCTTTCAAAAACCCTTTTTCTAATAAATATTCTGCAATTTGAACAGCATTGGTTGCCGCTCCTTTTCTTAAATTATCGGCAACAATCCACATATTCATTGTGTTTTCTGCCGAATCATCTCTACGTACACGTCCAACAAAAACAGCATCTTTGCCTTCGGTAAAATAAGGCATTGGGTAAACTTCTTGTTCTGGATTATCCATTAATTTAACACCATCGGCATTTTTAAGAATATTGTTTACCTCGTCCATTTCAAATTCATTTTTAAACGAAGCATTTACACTTTCAGAGTGCCCACCAATTACTGGAACTCTAACCGCAGTTGCTGTTATTTTTAATGAATCGTCTTGTAAAATTTTACGAGTTTCGTGAACCAATTTCATTTCTTCACGTGTGTATCCATTTGGTTGAAAAGTATCGCAATGAGGCAAACAGTTCAAGTCAATATTATAAGGATAAACTTTTTCAGTATCGTGTAAACCAGAACGTTCCGAACTTAATTGATTTACTGCTGCTTTTCCTGTTCCTGTTACCGATTGATAGGTTGAAATAACCAAACGATCAATTCCATATTTTTGATGTAATGGATTTAAAGCCACCACCATTTGAATGGTTGAACAATTAGGATTTGCAATAATTTTATCTTCTTTGGTTAAAATATCTGCATTTACTTCTGGAACTACCAATTTTTTACTTGGATCCATTCGCCAAGCCGAAGAATTATCTACTACAATTGTTCCTACTTCTGCAAATTTTGGAGCCCATTCTTTCGAGGTACTTCCACCAGCCGAAAAAATAGCTAAATCGCATTTTTCATCAATAGCGGTTTGCATACCTACTACGGTATATTCTCTATTTTTATATTTTACCTTAGAACCAACTGAACGCTCAGATGCTACTGGCAATAATTCCGATACAGGGAAGTTGCGTTCTTCTAACACTTGCAACATTACTCGACCAACCATTCCAGTTGCTCCTACTACTGCTACTTTCATTGAGTTTTAAAACATTTTGTTTAAAAAATAAGTGTGCAAATATAATAGTAGTAAACTTATGGTAAATTGCCAAAATTCAAGCCAAATGTGTATTTTGGCTTGAAACACCTAATAATTGTATGTTTTATGAAAGTATTATTTGCCTTTAAAGCCAAAAATGACTTAAAACTTTACTTGAAAAGTAATTTAGATAAATCCTTAGATGTAAAATTTGCTAATGGTTCTAAAGA
>JAHDDA010000238.1:0-1176 GCA_020629595.1 Chitinophagales bacterium | reverse complement strand
TTAAAAAATAAAAAAGTTGGTTTGTTGGGCTACGGAGCAATAAACCAACAAGTTCATAAAATGCTTACAGGTTTTCAGTGTGATTTTGTTATTTGTAAAAACCGAAAATGGGATAAAAAGCCAAATGAAATACAATGCTTTTCAATAGAAGAAAATGAGCTT
This sequence comes from Chitinophagales bacterium, assembly GCA_020629595.1. GTDB lineage: Bacteria > Bacteroidota > Bacteroidia > Chitinophagales > UBA2359 > JAHDDA01. Next base: position 1,014 of record JAHDDA010000238.1, on the reverse strand, counting down.
AATAATTTTTTGAAAATAGTTGATATTTTAATTGTAGCTGTTCCATCTACACAAGCTAATAAGCATTTATTGAATGAAAAAAATATGAGCTTGCTTCAAAAACACTGTTTGTTGCTAAATGTAGGCAGAGGCGATGTAATTGAAGAAAAGGCTTTGTTTAATGTTTTAAAACAAGAAAAAATTACAGGAGCAGCTATTGATGTTTGGTATAATTATCGACCCGAAGCTGATGAAAGCGATAAAAAATATCCATATAATTTTCCTTTTCACGAATTAGAAAATATTGTTCTTTCGCCACACAGAGCCGCCAGCCCAATGAACGATTTACAACGCTGGAATGATGTGATTTTTAATATAAATGAAGCCTTAAAACCAAGCCCCAATTTTACCAATATTATTGATTTTGAAATGGGATATTGAAATGAGCATAAGTTATTTGAAAACGAACTAACTTTACGTGTATGAGTTACGACAGTGAGAAAATATTACAAACTATTTTAGAAATGCCTAATGCTGCTAAAATTGCTGATGCTATTCAATTAAAATTGAAAGAAGAAGATGATGCTCGTATTCGTTTTTATAATGAAATAAATGAACAGGTAAAAGCTGAATTTATAAATGGAGAAGTAATTTTACATTCGCCAGTAATTAAAAAACATAACCATATTTCTGGCAATATTTATATGCTTTTTAGGTCGTATATTGAAAAAGGTTTTGTTGGAATAGAAAAAATAATGACTCGTTTTACACGAAATGATTATGAGCCTGACGTGGTTTACTTTTCTGAAGAAAAAGCTAACGAATTTACCGATGAACAAAAGCTGTTTCCCGTTCCTGATTTAATAGTTGAAGTGTTATCTAAAAGTACAGAAAATCGTGATAGAGGCGTAAAGTTTCAAGATTATGAATCGCACGGTGTAAGCGAATATTGGATTGTTTCTCCTGAAAAACAAACTATTGAACAATATTTGCTTAAAGATAAACAATATGAATTGAATATTAAGGCTTCAAATG
>JAHDDA010000237.1 GCA_020629595.1 Chitinophagales bacterium | reverse complement strand
CTATATTTATAGCCTCGTTGTGTTCTTAAATCAGATTTTAAAATATCGTCAATTATCATTTGACTACCAGTAAGGCTTATACATTTTCCTTCGGCAACCAAGCAATGATTTGCCGTTAATTCGGTTGAATAGGTATTGTTATATTTTTCATCTTGGTAAAAAGCAATCCAATTTTGCAAACGTGCTTGATGCGATAATATATCGCCTAATTGCAGGTTGGCTTTATTGCTATTTCTAGCCTTAGCATATACCGTTGATAGTTTGGTTTGTGGCGAAATACGTCCTAAATCGTATAATTTCATTAGGCTATTAAGTGTGGCAGCTACTTTTGTTATTGAGGCTACATCATATAAATTTTCGGAAATTACTTGTTTCTTTTTATTAAAAGTGTGAAAACCAAAGGCTTTTTCATAAATTACCTTTCCATCTTTAGCTACCAAAAGTTGCCCTCCTGGTGCCATTTTTTCTTTTAAAATTTCATCTATTATTGGCTGTACATTGGCTTCCAAAATATTACTTTCAATACCTACTTCTTCTGGTATGCCATAACGCAAACGATTAATAGTTTGGGTATTCATTCCTAAACCATAAGTAAAATTAGGTGAAGCCGAAACGGGTAATTTTCCTTTAAATGGCAAAGCACCAAATATCATTTGTGCTGCTAAACTTTGCGTAATATCGTTTTCTTCATAAGCTACTACTACCGTAGAAATATTATCGAAATAACTAAGGCTATAAGGTGTTCCAAAAACTACCAAACTCATTGGTACTAATTCCTCAACTAATTCTACAAAATCGGTTACTTTATTATTTAAGTAGTAATTTTTACTTGCATATCTACTCATTCCATGTACGCTTACAAATACGTGGTCGAAACTTGCCAGTTGTCTCAAAATTTTATCTTGTTCAACTTCGCTTGCATTTTTATTTATATGAAAGTGCGTAACTTTTACATATTTCGATAATTGCTTTTGATAAGGCATATTGGCTTTTTTTCCACCAATAGAAACACTTGCGAATTTTTTAGGCGCACCTGCTTCGTGAATAATACTTAAAATAGGTAAGTTATTATTTGTGTTTTTTGCTAAGGTAATAGCATTTTCATATAACTTTCTGTTTAAAATATCAGCACTTTTAGGATTTAAGTCTGCGGTTAGGTTTTCCAAATTAATGGGTTTGTAATTTGCTAAGCCTGCCTCATATTTTGCTTCTAAAATTTTGATTACTCGTTTATTAATCTCAAATTCGCTAATTTTCCCTTGCTTTATAGCTTGTTTAATTTTAGTAACTGCTACTGGCACATTTTCTGGAAAAAGTAATACATCATTTCCTGCCAAAAGTGCTTTTAAATCTACTTCTCCCGGCGGAAAATAATCGGCTACGCCTTTCATATTTAGTGCATCGGTCATTACTAAGCCATTGTAGCCAATTTGATTACGCAACCAGCCTTCAATCATTGGTTTTGATAAGGAAGCTGGTGTAGTTGGTGCATTAGGTTTGTTGCTTATTTTACTACTATCTAATGCTGGTACTGCTAAATGTGCCGACATCATACTGGCAATTCCTGCTTGTGCCAATTCACGAAAAGGATACATTTCTATGTCTTGCAATCTAAATTGATTGTGAGCAATGGTGGGTAATGTATAATGCGAATCTTTATCGGTATCGCCATGACCAGGAAAATGTTTTGCACACGCCAATACGCCTTCGGCTTTCATACCACGCATATATTCTATCGATTTTTGTGCTACATTATCTTTATTTTCGCCAAAAGATCGATCGTTTATTACTGGGTTTTTAGGGTTATTGTTTACATCTACCACAGGTGCAAGATTCATGTGAATACCCAAACGTTTACAATGTCTGCCCACTTCTCTTCCCATTTCATAAATAAGTGAGTTGTCTTGAATTGCCCCCAAGATTAATTGTCTTGGAAAGCGAACCGTACTATCCAAACGCATATCTAAACCCCATTCGCCATCAATAGAAATTAGCAATGGGGTTTTGGCTAAACTTTGATATTTATTGGTTAAAACGGCTTGTTTGTGTGGTGTTCCTTTAAAAAAAATAAGTCCGCCAATATGCTGGTCGGTAATAAGGCGTTCAATAGATTTTTCGTGGTTTATATCTTTATTAGAATATGCCGCTACCCAAAAAAGTTGACCAATTTTTTGATCCAACGACATTTTATTCAGCTCTTTTTCTACCCAATTTTGCTTCATAGTTTGGGCATTTATTGAATTTATGAATAACATAAATAGCAAAAAAAGAAAGCTGTATTTTCTCATTATTTTAAGGTTTAAAATTATTGTGATTTAATCGGAGTATAATCCGTTTACATATTTGGTTATTTTATTAAAATAGCCGAAATAATTATTTGCTTGGGCAAAGCGTAGCACCAATTTACTTACAAACGAATAAACTTGTGTTTCTTTATGGAAATTTAGGAATAAATTGTTGATAAATCGTTTAATCGTCAAAACAGAAAAGGAAAACAATTGTCATTATCCTTCCACTTCATTAAATTGTTCGTACAGCTTTATGTCAAAATGAGAAACGGTAATTATGCTATTAGTATCAATAATAATTTCTACATTATTTTCTATTTCTTCTAAGCGATTTTGACCTTTATATTCTCTATACAACGAAATATAATCTGAAGTGAATTGTAGTTGTTTGTCATTATCTCTAAAACCACTTATAGCTGGAATAATTTTAATATGTTTAGAAAATGAAGGAATTGGTAAGCTGTTTATCCAGCCAACATAACACTTTCCATTATTCAGATTAAATAGCAATAATTTTTCGTTTAAAAATGCATTTTTTAAGAATTTTTCTAAGGCATTTCCAACATCGGAAATAGCGTTCTCTAAGTGTTTTTGCTTATTTTTTGCAATGAAAGCATTTAAACCTTCGGTAATTAAAATAGCAAGTGGTAAGCATAAAAAAGAGGTTATGGTATATGGTGTTTTGAAAGGAAAGGCATTACTGATTTCATTAAAAAACGAAGGATAAAAATATTCAGCAATAAATCGAATTGAAAACACAAAAAAACCGATGAGTGTTGCCCACAAAACGGTTTCAAAAATTAACCTTTGTTTATCTAATCTAATTTGCTTATAACGTTGAAAGTAGGAACGAGTTAAAAAATAATAACCTGCAACAAGTGGAAATATAAATAAATTCCAAGGCATATTCTACTTAGCTTTTTGTGCTACTTTTCTTTTATTTATAGATTTTACTATACTTGAATTAGCCAACTTTTCAATAGTATCTTGAACTTTTGATTGCTTTAGAATATCTGAAGTTTTTGCATAAAATGCTCCACTTTCCGAAACCATCATATAATCTTTTATCTTTGACTCCTTCATTTTGCCAATGCTTTTTTTGTAAATATAATTTATTTTTTAGATATTTTCATTCTTCATTTGTTTAAAACTTTATGGCAGGCATTTACATTCATATACCTTTTTGCCGAAAGGCTTGTACTTATTGCAATTTTCATTTTTCTACTTCAATGAAGTTTAAAAACGAAATGCTGGAAGCCATTGCCACAGAAATTGAATTACAGAAAGATTATCTTGAAGGTGAAATTATAGAAACTGTTTATTTTGGTGGTGGAACACCAAGTGTTTTGTCGGTTGAAGAAATTAATGCTTTGTTTTTCGAGCTTAAAAAGTTTCATAAAATACAACACGATGCAGAAATTACCTTAGAAGCCAACCCCGATGATTTGAGTTTTGAATACTTAGAAAATTTAAAGCAAAAAACGCCCATAAATCGCCTAAGCATTGGTTTGCAATCATTTGTGGAGGGAGATTTAGCTTTAATGAACCGAAGCCACACCGCTGAAGAATCAAAAACTTGTATTGAAAATGCTAAAAAAGCTGGTTTCGATAATTTGAGTATTGATTTAATTTATGGTACACCTACCCTTTCAGATGAAGATTGGCAAAAAAACCTACAAACTATTTTCGATTTAGATATTCCACATATTTCGTGTTATGCCCTTACAGTTGAACCCAAAACAGTTTTGGCTTACAAAATTAAAAACAACGAATTACCCGAAGTAAGTGATGAACATACTGCCAATCATTTTTCTATTTTAAAACAGGCAATGCAAAAAAATGGATATATTCATTATGAAATTTCCAATTTTGCAAAACCCAATATGTACGCAAAACATAACACTGCGTACTGGAAAATGAAAAAATACCTTGGATTAGGACCTTCTGCACATTCTTTTAATTTTTTTTC
>JAHDDA010000236.1 GCA_020629595.1 Chitinophagales bacterium | reverse complement strand
AATAAACTTAAAAACAATAAAAAATGAAAACAATTTTAAAATTAGTATTACTATTGGCAATAAGTAACCAATTTGCCACAGCACAAACGGAAGTGAAATTAAGAATTAATCACTTATTGGGCGATGTTCCTTTTTCGTCTAACGAAACAGCTATTGATAGCTACGGAAACGAATTTGTAGTTGAAAGATTAGAATATTATCTTTCTGGTATTTCGATTGTACACGACGGAGGTAATACAACAAATACCAATACAGTATTTCTGGTCGATGCCTATGAAAATGAGGATTTCACTTTAGGAAATTATGATATTACCAATATTGAAGCTATAAAATTCAGTATAGGTGTTGGTCAAGCAGATAACCACGAAGATCCAAGCTCGTATCCATCAGATCATCCTTTATATCCACAATCGCCTTCTATGCATTGGGGCTGGGCAGCGGGCTATCGTTTTATTGCTTACGAAGGAACGTGTAACGGAAATGTTACTTATCAGTTTCATAGCTTAGGAGATAATAATTATTTTAGTCAAACTATAGATATTGAAAATACGACAATAGAAGATGGAGTAACTGTGATTGAATTAGATGCCGATTATGTTAAAGGTGTAAAAGATATTAAATTAAGTCTTGGTCCAATAAGCCACGGCGAAGGTGGTGAAGCTTTGGACTGTATAATAAATTTTGCTAATGAAGTATTCAAAGCAACTGAAATTGAAGAAGAAACGACAACTTCAGTTACCAAATTAAGTGATAATATCGCCAAAGTTTACCCAATTCCAACTAACAACAATATGGTAAATATTGATTTGAATACAAATGAAACGTATCAACTTCAAGTATTTGACGCACTTGGTAAATTGGTGAAAACACAAATATTAAACTCAAATAACAACCAAGTATTTTTTGAGCAAAGTGGGGTTTATTTCTTGCATTTACAAAACGAAAAAGGAGAAGTTTATTCTCAGAAAGTGAGTATTCTGTAAAAGTGAAATTCTCGAAAAACTACATATTATTTATTGGAATTTTGTTTGTATTTGCTTGTAGCAAAAACGAGCAAGATTCTGATATTTCGCCAAGTGAATTATTGCTTGTTCCTTCGCATTTTCCCGAAGTGGAATTTCCCGAAGACAATCCTTTTTCTGATGAAAGTTGGGAATTGGGTAAAATGCTTTTTTTCGATAAAGCATTATCAGTAAACAACAGTATTAGCTGTGCTTCGTGTCATAAAACACAACACGCTTTTGCCGATAATGCAGCGTTTACCAATGGCGTTGAAGATCGTGCAGGAACACGTAATGTTCCTACTTTGGCAAATGTAGCTTTTCATCCTTATTTTACTCGTGAAGGGGGCATTCCGAGTTTAGAAATGCAAATACTTGTCCCAATTCAAGAACACAATGAATTTGATTTTAATATAATTGAAATTATTGAACGCTTGAAAAATAATGAGTTGTATCAGCAACTAAGCCAACAAGCCTATGGCAGAAATTTAGACGCTTTTGTGTTGGTTCGGGCTTTAGCGAACTTTGAAAGAACGCTAATTTCAGCCAATAGCAAATACGACCAGTTTTTACAAAATAAAGCAACTTTAAACCAAGCCGAACAGCAAGGTAAACAGCTATTTTTTAGTGATAGTTTAGCGTGTGCTTCGTGTCATTCTGGGTTCGATTTTACAAATTATAAGTTTGCAAACAATGGTTTGTACCAACAATACGAAGACGAAGGCAGATTTAGATTAACTAATGATTCAACAGATTTAGCAACCTTCAAAATTTCAAGTTTACGAAATATTGAACTTACCGCACCCTATATGCACAATGGTTCAATTGAAAATTTAGAACAAGTAATTGAGCATTACGAAAATGGCGTTCAAACACATCAAAATTTGAGCAATAAAATAGGAAGATTTACACTAACAGCAAGCGAAAAAAGTAATTTAATCGCCTTTCTAAAAACTTTAACCGACCATAGTTTTATTGAAAACACTATGTTTCAAAACCAAGAATAAAATGAAAAAAATAATAACTTTTATATTTATAATTTTAGGGTTTAAAGCGTGTAAAACAGACGACACGCAAGTAGCTGCCTTAGATGAAACACCTTATGTTTTAGATATTGGTAATTTCCCAGAACCCAATTTACCCGAAGACAATCCGATGACCGTTGCTGGGGTCGAATTGGGTAAACTGCTATTTTTTGAAAAACGATTATCGAAAGATAATTCGCAAGCTTGTGCCGATTGCCACAAGCAAAAAGACGCTTTTAATGATTTACAACAATTTTCGATAGGAATTGAAGGTTTGCCAGGAAAAAGAAATGCAATGAGCGTTTTTAATTTGGCTTGGCACAACAACGGTTTCTTTTGGGACGGAAGAGAAACGCTTTTGCGAGACCAAGCACTTGAACCTATTCAAGACCATTTGGAAATGAATGAAACTTTAGAAAATGTAGTTAGCAAACTTTCTGCCGATGATTTGTATTTAGACCAGTTTACTCGTGCTTTCGGTAGCGAGGAAGTTACAGCCGAAAAAATGGGTTTAGCAATGGAGCAATTTATGATGAGTATTGTTTCGCATAATTCAAAATACGATCAATTTTTAGCTGGTGAAGCTACTTTAACAGAAAGCGAAGAACGAGGACGAGCTTTATATTTCACCGAATACAATCCATTTTTTCCTGACGAATCGGGAGCAGACTGTGAGCATTGCCACGGTGGTTTTAATCTTACCAACAACCAATATATGAACAATGGTTTGGATACTTGGGGAATGATGGAAGATTTTGGGCGTGAAATAGCAACAGGCAACGAAGGCGATAGAGGGAAATTTAAAGTGCCAACACTTAGAAATATTGCTTTAACACCTCCGTATATGCACGATGGGCGTTTTCAGACTTTAGAAGAAACCGTTGAACACTACAACCAGCATATTAAAAATTCGCCTTCGCTTGACCCAGCTTTGTTACAAGTAACAGAAAACAATGGACTGCAACTTTCGGAGCAAGATATTACTGACTTGGTCAACTTTTTACATACACTAACCGATGAAAGTTTACAAACCAATTCTGAATATTTTAATCCGTTTTAAACCAAATTAGCAATGACACATACCTATAAAATTGAGGGAATGACTTGTGGCAGTTGTGTTGCAAAAGTAAAATCTGCTTTGCTTACAATACCCGATGTCTTGAGTGCTGAGGTTTCAAAAGAAGAAAACAAAGCAAGCGTAGAAATGCAAAAACATATTTCGCTCAATGAATTTCAAGAAGCCTTAACGGCTAAAAATCCGAAGTATAAAATTTCAGAGATTGATACACAAATGGCAGAAAATGAAGCAAATTGGTTGGTAACTTACCGACCAATTTTGCTTATTTTTGGTTATATTAGTTTGGTAACTTTATTGATTCAGTTTTCACAAAGTCAGTTCCATTTCGCCCAATGGATGCGACATTTTATGGCTGGTTTCTTTTTAGTATTTTCGTTTTTTAAAATGCTAAATTTGAAAGACTTTGCCAATAGTTATGCTATGTATGATGTTGTGGCAAAACGTTTTCCTGCGTGGGGAATTATGTATGCTTTCATCGAATTGTTTTTAGGAATTGGCTACTTAATCAATTTTAATCCTTTAATAACAAATATTATTGCCTTTATGGTGATGAGTATAAGTATTATTGGTGTTTTACAAAGCGTTTTTAGAAAGCAACAAATTCAGTGTGCGTGTTTGGGAGCTGTTTTTAACTTACCAATGAGTACGGTTACCATTATTGAAGATGCGTTGATGATTTTGATGAGTGGTTATATGATTTGGGTAAACACCTAATGTTGGTTCAAAAAACCACCGTTTTAATGAAATATCAGTAAACATATTACATTAGTATTTCTTAACTCATTTTTAGCTTTTTACACACATTCTGACATCATCATTACTTGTTACGCTGGCTTTCTTTTATTTATGTTCTTTTTCCAACTCACAAAAATGCCACAATACTCCTGAAGGGTCGTGCATAAATAATTCTCTTCCCCAATCAAATGTCTTTATTTCTGTAAATCGAACGTATTTGTATTTTAAGTGTAGTTCTTTGGCTAATAATTCTTTTTCCCATAATTCAACATCTGGTATTTCTAAAAATATCATCGAATTATTAACCCAACCTTTATGATAATATTTTTGCAACCAAAACCCTAATTCATCATTTACTTTTACTTCACAATATTTTTCTCCTTCGCAAACATCAAATCCCAACTCTGAATAAAATCTTCTTGA
>JAHDDA010000235.1 GCA_020629595.1 Chitinophagales bacterium | reverse complement strand
TGGGTAAATTACTGTGTGTTTCAATGCCCACTTGATTGGTAGAAATCCATTTTTGGGCTTCTTTTTCTGAAATTGAAAGCACTAAAATATTGTTTTCCAAATTGGCTTTTATCAGTTCAGAATGATTAGAAGTTTCCAACGAAAATTTAAAAACTATTCCACTTGGAAAGGCAATACTTTCCTCAATTTTTTTGTCTTGTGCTAATTTAGCTATTTCCGATTTGCGAATACGTATTCTTATGCTGTTGTGGGTTGTTCTTAGTTTCATATTTTAAATATTAAAGGTATTCGAGTTACAAATACTCACAAGCAATTTCTTGTGATAATATTACCCTAACTCCACAAACGCCCGCCCAACTTTCAACATTTCACTTTCTTCAAACTTATTACCCATAAGCTGTAAGCCAAAAGGTAAATTATTATCTTCTTTATGCTTATATAATGGCAAAGAAAGTGCTGGCAATCCACCTGCTAAATTTGCTTGAACCGTAAAAATATCTGCCAAATACATTTGTGTTGGGTCTTGCTTTTTCTTTTCGCCAATTTTGAAAGCTGGACTTGGTGTAGTTGGTCCTGCAATTACATCGTAATTTTCTAAAATTTGAAGCGTGGCATCTTGCACCATTCTACGAATTTTTTGAGCTTTTGTGTAATAAGCATCGTAATAACCAGAACTTAACACAAAAGTCCCCAACATAATTCGGCGTTTTACTTCTGCACCAAAACCATAAGTTCGGGTTAGTTCATACACTTCATCAAGTGTTTGGGCTTCGGGGTGTCGCCAACCAAAATGCACGCCATCATAACGTCCTAAGTTTGATGAGGCTTCAGCGGCTGTTAAAATATAATAAGTTGGAACAAGGTATTCTATTAAAGGAAAATCGACTGCCTCCACAGTATGTCCTTCGGCTTTTAACTTCTCAAAACTTTCAAAAATAGAAGCCTGAATAGTTTTATCTAAAGATGGGTGTTCTAATGCCTGACGAATGTAGGCAATACGGAATTTTTTATCTGTTTTTTCAGCTAATTCTGTAGAAAATGCAGGTACTTCTTTTTGCGAAACCGTAGAATCAAAGTCATCTTTTCCACTCATAATTTCGGTAAGCAAGGCAGCATCTTCTAAATTATGGCTAAGTGTGCCTATTTGGTCGAAAGACGAGGCGTAAGCAATTAATCCATGCCTTGAAATTCGCCCATAAGTTGGTTTTACACCAAAAACGCCACAAAACGAAGCAGGTTGACGCACCGAACCGCCCGTATCGGAACCCAAAGCCGCTAAACACATTTCTGCCTGAACAGCCACCGCCGAACCACCCGAAGAACCACCCGGTACTCGCTGGGTATCTTGGGCATTTTTTATAATACCAAAAGCTGAATTTTCACTTGATGAACCCATTGCAAATTCATCGCAATTAAGGCTACCAATTATTATAGCATCTTCATCAATAAGGCGTTGCAAAGCCGTTGCTGTGTAAACCGATTCAAAGTTGCCTAATATTTTTGAAGCGGCTTTTATTGGTTTTCCTTTTTGGCAAATTACATCTTTCACACCCAAAACCATTCCTGCCAAACGCCCTAAAGTTTCATTATTAGATAACTTTTTATCCAATTCTTGGGCTTTTGCTAAGGCTTCTTCTTTATAAACTTCTAAAAAAGCGTTTAATTCCCCGTTTCGAGCTTCAATGTTTTCAAGATAAAAGCTTACTATTTCGACAACTTTTAGTTTTTTATCTTTTAAATCGGTTTGTATTTGGCTTAGTGATTTGTGCATTTTTTAGTGTTTGTCTTAAAATTTAATGTAAAATTGCGTAAATATTAATGACTTAAAAACAAATTATTGACTTTAAAGCCTTGATTTGTAGTGGTTTCTTTTTTATTTCTTTTTAATTTGTTTTTTTTTGAAATATCTCAATTGATGTAAGTTATTCCGTGATTGTTAATTTCAAAAACTTTATCTCCTTCAAATCTGCTTTTATCTTTTAAAGAAAACTCACTTACTTTTTCGGTAAAATTATCGAATAAATAAGAATAATCAATCTGTGGTTCAGTTTCTTTATTTTCAATCATTTCCTTAATTCCGTTTACAAAATTAGTAGAATATATTTTGTAATTGTACTTATAAAAATCTTCAACTACTTCTCTGTTTGGTAGATTATGTTTTGATGTGCCAGAACTAAAAACAACAGGACAATCTTTTATTCTATTTCTATTTTTCCAAAATAGTTGATTATGATTGTACTTTGAACCGTGATGTGGTGCTTGTGCTAATTGAAGTTGATTTTCTTGTACATCTTTGTCTTTTCTAAAAATATAATCTAGCCCCTGAATTGTACAGTCCGAGGTTAAAAGACCGTAGAAATTTTCACAATTGATTTTGAAAATAGTAGATACTTCGTTTAAATCTGGTTTAGAAGAAGACTTTTTAGTAATATATTTTTGAATCTGATTTCCTAATCGATTATACTCTTTTTGTCTTGGATAAAGGCAAGTTAGCTCACTATTATTTATTTTGAAACTAATCCTCTCATTATATGCTGGGAATACATCTTCAATCACTCCTAATTCATACAAAGAGTTTATTTTATTTATTAATTCTACTAATCTTTTTCTTTCATTAAGTGAGGAAACTAAATTGAAGTATTGAAACTGATTTGGCTGAATAGTGGATGAAAGTGTCTTTATGTTAATATTCTTGTTTTCAAAATAGTTCAATAACTCTATAAATCCTGAAATATGGTCTTGATGACCGTGAGAAACAAGTAAAAATTCGACTTCGTAATAATCATTAATGTTTTTGATTTCATCCAATATCGGATTTGAACCTTGGTATCTACGACAATCTAAAATTCCAATTTTTCTAACATTTTCAGATTGCCAAGATAATAGGATAGAATCGCCTTGTCCAACATCTTTAAAAGTAATGGTGAGCAATAGTTAAAATTTAAATAGTTTTGAGTCTAAACCTTCAAATATATCGAATTCTGGAAAATCATCTTTACTAACAAAGTGTCTCCCATCTTCTATTTGTGTTGTGAAATTTTTTTTCTTTACAAAAAATAAAATTCTTATAAAATAACCGTGTTGCAAAAAACGAGTGCCTTCAAACATTTCAATTGGAAACATTCGTACTTGATATAATTTTTCGTCTCTATTGATTAACAATTCTACTTTTACAGTATAATCGTCCCAATCTAAAACACGAGCCGAAAAAGTTTGGATATGTTTTCCTTTACTTTCAGTGTAAAAACCAGTAGAAGTAGCTAAACTTTCTTCATTTATTCCAAAAGGAGAATTTGTATCAAATAAGTCATCATTATTTGCTCTTTGCACAACACTTAATGAATTATTATTTGAAATTGTATCTATGTATTTTTCTTCGTTAATCATATTTCGCAATAACTTTATTAATTAACTCAAGATTTTTGTTTGTAATATCAATAAAGGTTTTTTTGTTAACACTATCCAAATCTGTGGAATATAATTTACTGTTTATTAACAAACCATTTTTTTGGCTGTATTCTAATTTTTTTAGTGAATCTAAAGAAAATAAATTGTAAGACTTTACATCTTTTGAAGACTTAAAAGGACCATACTGTAAGAAACATTTGTAATTATCTATACTTCCTTCTTCAATAATTGCATAATCTTCTGGTTCATCAATAAATAAATCAATTTTTGATTTTTGAACAAAAGTATTTACAAAGTCTTCAGAATAATCTTTGAATGAGAACATCTCTAATAATTCACTTGAAATTTTCAGTAAATGAGTACTTTCTTTTAATTTTCTAAATACTTCAAAGACTGTCGTAATATGACTACCATCTTTTAGTAAATCTTGTATAGAACCCTCATACTGGAAAGAAATTGTATCAGGGGTAAAAACCAAATAGTATTTTGACTCTTCAAATGTTAAGCGTATATACTCTTGATGTGTACCTTCATTTCCAATAGCATACTTAGCACTTGGGTACAAAAAGTATGGATTAATGATTGGCTTATAAAATTCTCTGAAACTTAAAATTCGTGGATATTTTATTTCATATATGACCTTTAGTGTCTCCATTTTTTGGTAAATGAGTATTTTAGATTCAAATATAATGCGAATAAATATTATCAAACAAAAAATCCTCCAAACTCACGTAATAGTTTGAAGGATTACAAAAAATTATTTGAAAATAGAAATTATATACTCAACACCTGCTCTTCTTTAGCTTTTACGATTTTATCAACTTTTTCGCCAAAAGAATTGGTTAAATTTTGAACATTTGTTTCTG
>JAHDDA010000234.1 GCA_020629595.1 Chitinophagales bacterium | reverse complement strand
TGTAAACTAATGTAACAACCAATTGCGGGCTGGTTTTCGGTTTGTATTTTTTTGTTTAGTGTAATGGCTGTTAAAACGTCAAATAATTCATTGGTTCTATTCACATTTCTTCTTCTACCAACTTTATAATAACTGTCATCAATTCTTCCACGATAAAGAATTTCGTTTTCACTTTTATTTATCACAACAACTTCGGGTGTTATGGTTGCTTCTAACTTTTTTGTGATAATTTGCTCTTTATCATTAACCATTTCAAAAGGCATTTTATAGGCTTCTTTAAATGCTAATAAATTTTCGTTCTTAGTATCTTTCGCTGGAAATATTCCTTTAAAAATAATACTATCAGAGGCAAATTCATTATGCAATTCTTTCAATTTTAAAGTATAAAACTGACAAATTTTGCAATTTTCGTGCATAAATATATACACTTCAATTTCATCTTTTGTGATGGTGTTGCTTTCTGCCTTTTTTTCATTTCCTAAAGTAATAAAAGCGATGATAAGACAAAGTATATACTTCATAATTAGTTACTCTTAGATTAAGGCAATTGAATACTAATATCACCAACTTTACTTCTGTTAATACTCCAGTTATTAAAATCTTGGTTATTCGAAACGCCATTGGCATCTACATCCCAAAACATATAATCGTTAACAGTTGCAGAATTTGATTTCCATAGGTTAAAATCTTGATTATTGATTATGCCATTATTATCATAATCACCACCGTAAAGTGCATAAATACTTGAAACTAATTTAGTTTGTTGCACACCTTCAGTCATATTTTGCGAACCTGTTAAATCATAAATTGAACCTGAGCTTATATCAACATCTGAAGAAGTAAGTACGCCTAAATGGCTTTTATGATAAAAAGCAAAACGGTATCTTTTTGAGCTATCTAAGGTTGAAAAATTAACCCCAGCTGTTCCATCAATATCCATTAAAGTTCCATCTTTTAATAAAAAACAGGCTCTGCTTTCTATTATGCTTTCCCAATTATCTTTATCTCTTGCCTGAACCAAAATCCAATCTACAATATCAGCATTTGGAATGGCTGATACGGTTTCTGAGCCAGTATAATTGTATGGAGCAACATTGTATGGTTGACTTAGCGGTATTAAATTGCTGGAATTTAGCATAGTTGACATTTCTCCAGTTCCAGTATCATAAGGACCTTCTAAAAATAATTTGAATTGAAGGTTTCTCGTATTACCCAAGTAAATATTTTCATCTCCATTTTGATAAGGAACATAATAATAAAATACAATTAACATTTCGTCTCCAGTATTGTCGCCCCAAGTAACAGTTTGTGGCGGAAAGTTTGGATTTGAAGGATTATTGCTCGTATTATCATAAACGGCTTTTGTAAACCATTGCGAATTAGCAGGTATTTTTACCATTTTCTCGAATGTATAAGCTCCTTGCCAATTAAAATCCCAATCAGGAATATTAATTAAATTTATGGTATCGTTTGTTGGCGTTACCGCATATATTTCATAAGATTTACCAAGTAAATGCATATGAGGATTTATACCAATCATGCTAATATCTTGATTGGTTGGAACTTGTGAAATACCGATTAAATTGGAAGTACCTTCTGCTTCAAAAGTTTTTACATCATTTGGAGGAATGAAAAAACTACCAAATCCACCACCTATAATATCTGCTGGTGAAGTAATTCCTGTTTGAATTTCTCTTACTATTGGATCGGTAACATCTTTATAAAAAACATTTATAGAAGATTGGTCGGTTTGGTCTATACCAACAGGGGCGTAATGCACCTGAATCAATAAATCTGCATTCGCTGGAATTATTTCGCCAATGCCCTCTGGCAAAACTAATGGATCGTTTCCAGGCGTATAAATCCAAGGAAGAAAAACTGCCTCATTAAAGCCAAAATCACCAAAAGAAACATAACCATATTCGCTAGTTGCAGCGTCCATAGCGGCGGCTGTTCCTGTTAAATCATAAGCAAACAATACGTGATGCACAACACTAGCATTACCAGGTCTAAACTCTAAAGAAGCAATTTCTTTATTGTTCGAAAAGCCAGATGGAATAACAAAAACTCTATAATCATCTTTAAAGTTTCCTGTAATGTTATGAGGCTGTGCCATTTGCAAAACAAGATCGGGCGTTCCTACTTGCGAACCCGTAGAGAAATTAGGCAAAGGGGGTTCTAAACTTGGGTCGCCCTGCGGAGCTCCATTATCTACCCAATCTGCAATTGTTTGAATTTCTGCATCTGTTAACGTTTTTTCGCCTACAAAATGACTATAATTTACATCTGGTGACCAAGGCGGCATATATTTACTTTGCGTCACAAATTTTATCATACTTGCCCAAGAAGAAGCCTCAGAATAATTAGTTAATGGAAAAGGACCAATTTCACCAGCTCTATGACAGTTTGTGCAGTTTTCATAAATAATTGGTGCAACGTGTTCGCTGTAAGTTACTTGTGCATTAATCATTTTTGGAATGAAAATAAACATCAAAATAATAAGTTTAAATTGTTGTGTTTGTATGAATTTATAATACTGTAACATTGATTATCTAAATTTTTAAAAAGTAAAGAAATAATAGACTTTAAAACGTTTTTTCTTTTGAACTGTAGAAGATGCGATAAATCGGCATTCCTACAAACTGTACAATAAAAAACATTTTAAACTTTAATATCAAAATGGGTTTCATTTAATTATTTTAATATTTTGAACCATTGAATAATATCGTTGCTTAACTGTAGAAATGATAACTGACCTTTCTAAATCTAAACCTTCAATATCATCAATTTTATTCAATTCACGTAAGTGTTTATCGCCCCAAATACTTATATCAATAAGAATTGAAGATAACTCAATTGCCTTTTCAGTAAGCAAATAGATATTCTCTTTTTTATTATGCTCTAACTTCTGTTTTGTTATTAACTCGTAGGAAATTAAAAGCTTTAATCGAGAAGATAAAATTCCTGGTGCAATTTGCTCATCTGATGAGGAAAATTCCTTGAAAGTGGTTTTATGATGAAACAACATATCACGTAAAATAAGCAAAGACCATTTATCACCAATTATATCTAATGTTGAAGCTATTGGACAACCAGAACGAAAATTATTTTTCATTTTTCTCATTTATTACTACTGTTTTAGTAGTAATTGTTATTTTTGCTATCGTTTTAATAGTAAAGATAAATATTTTCAAATGATTAAACAAGATAAATTAACCAAAATAAACTTATATGATAAGTTTAACGCTGCTTTTGTTAGTCTAATAACGCCAGAAATGTCGGAATTGAATAAAGTTAGGAGGCAAAACAACTACTCAAAACAACCAACTTTAAAACAACCGTTTGAAATGCCATTAGAATTTGTTTCAATTGATGGGGTTAAAATAAGAATGGCAAAATCAGTTATTGATAGTGAGCAAAAAGAAACAATTGTTCTGCTATCTGCTTTTCCTCATACTATAGTTGCCTATTCGCCTATTTGGGAAAAGTTGAAAGGAGATTATAATCTTTACACCTATGATTTACCTGGTTTTGGAGCAAGTGAAACAAAAACGGAATATATGTCCTTTAAATTTCAGGGCAATTTTTTGAATACATTTCTAAAACATTTTAATATTGAAAATGCACATTTAGTTGCTCCTGATGTTGGTATGGCAAGTGCCTTATCGTATGTTATTAACCACAAAAACAATATAAAATCTTTAATGATTGGCGATGGACCTGCTACATTACCTACATTAGAGCCTAGTATTATGAAAAAAATGGTACGTTCAAGTTTTTGGCGAACAATGTTTGTTATTGCTGGTAGTGGGGCTTTAATTGAGTCGGCAAAAAATTTAGGAAATGTGCGCTATGTTCCCAATAAATACGAAATATCTGACTATAAAAAAGCACATAAAGGAAAAGTGGCTAACGCAATGAAATGGTTTAAAAAGTACCCCAAAGCATTAAAAGAAATAGACCAAAATTTAGAAAACATACAAATACCTACAAAAATATTTTGGGGAGAATATGAAGCCATTTTATATACAGAAAATGGCATAAATTTAAACAAGCGAATGCCTAATAGTGAGCTTGAAATATTTGAAAACTGTGGACATTTTGTATATCAAGACGATTATCCCAGATTTATAAAGTTAATTCAACATTGGGTTGAAAAACACAAATAGATACTTATGTGATTTAGGTGATTCACACTACTATACATTTGTCTTTTTTATTTTTACATAGGGTTTTTGTGTCTTATTTTGTCAAAAAGTTATTAAGGCTTTATGACTACGTATAAAAGTGTGAAAAGCTACCACAGCTTTATACAAAAA
>JAHDDA010000233.1:2609-4319 GCA_020629595.1 Chitinophagales bacterium | reverse complement strand
CCTTTGGCTACCAATTGCATTAATACCGTATTATCGCCTTCAAAAGTGGTAAAAATATCTGTATCAGCTTTTAAATCGGCAAATTGATTTTCTGCCAAATAACCTTTACCACCACAAGCCTCTCTACACATTTGTAAGGTGTGCGTTGTATTCCAGGTGCTATAAGATTTAAGTGCTGCCGCAAGTGTTTCTATTTCACGACTATCTTTTTCGGTACGGTTTGCAAAGCGTTTAAGCAAATATTTATGTGCCGCATCTAAGGCATAAGCTTTGGCTAGTAATGGAATTAATCGGCGTTGATGTGAAGGATAATCCAATAAAAGTGTTTCTGCCTCGTTTGCAGGACCAAATTGTCGGCGTTTTAACGAATGTTTAATGGCAATGCTTATACCTTTCTTTGCAGCACTCAAGCCAGCCATTGGCACACATACACGCCCGCCTACTAATGTTCCAAGCATTGTAAAAAAGCGTCGGGCTAAACTTTCAATTGGACTATTATAATTACCTTCGGCATCTACATCACCAAATTTATTCAGTAAGTTTTCACGAGGAATACGCACATTATTAAACCAAATTCTACCATTATCAACACCATTTAAACCAAGTTTATAGCCACAATCTTCTATGCGAATACCTGCTAATGTTTCGTGAGCTTCGTTGCGTAGTGGAACTAAAAAGGCGTGAACGCCATGATTTTCTCCATTGGTAATAAGCTGTGCAAATACCGTTGCCATTTTACCATGCAAGGCGTTTCCAATGTATTCTTTTCCAGCATTTTCATTAGGCGAATGAATAATAAATTCTTCGGTTTCAGCATCATAAGTTGCTGTTGTTTCTAATTGGCGAACATTAGAACCGTGTCCTGTTTCGGTCATAGCAAAGCAACCAGGTAAAGCCAATGTTCCTACATCGGTTAAATATTTATCGAAATGTTTTTGTGTTCCTAAGCCTAAAATACTACCACCAAACAAGCCGAATTGTACACCAAATTTGATGCACAAACTAATATCGTGGTAGCCCATAATTTCAAAAACCGAAGCATATTCAGCAATATCGCCATTACCGCCGTTGGCTTCGGGGTAAGAAATAGCACCAAATCCTTGCGATGCCATTATTTTACACCATTCTAAAGTCTGTTCTCGATGGGTTTCTTTATCTTTTATTATTTTTAATTGAAACTCGGGTTTAGCAAATAAATCACGTACACGATTTTTTGTATTGGCATATTCTCCGTCAAGTAATTTTGCCATTTCTTTATAATCGAAACAAGGTTTCTCTTGCGATTCAACTACTTTTTGGCGTTGTTCTGTTGTTAAAATATTCCGAAAATTAACATTAAAAAAGCCTATTGCTTGTTCAATTTCTTCTAAAGCTTTGCGTGCTACATCTGTTTTTTCGTTATCAACTGCTAGCATTTGCATACTTAAATCTGCTATTGATTGGCGTGAATTTGAATCCAATTTTTCAGATGCTTTACGAATGAGTGTAACCCAAGTTCCCATAAGTTCGGGCGAGGGTGCTTGAGCAGGATTACTCCATTCATTTATTAATGCTCGTTCTTTATCTGTTAGCCAGTTCATATCATTAGCTTTCTCTCTAATGAGTTTTATTTCGGCAGACGTTAAAGTATTATCAGCCCAAGCAATGTATAACAAAGGCAAGAATGGAAGAATATTTGGAGCTTCTTCAAGTATATTTATATTGTTTGTT
>JAHDDA010000233.1:0-2509 GCA_020629595.1 Chitinophagales bacterium | reverse complement strand
TTCAGCAACCGAATCTATGTGGTTAGTGAGCTTGTCGAACTGACTTTAGAATAACTTTCATAATATAAGCAGATATGTAGAACGAAAGATTAATGTATCTTTATAACTTAGGTTTCCTTCAAAACAGACAAATGAAAAATATACTTATACTTACTTTATTACTTTTCTCTTTTTATACCAATGCTCAAGATGCCTACCATTTATCTATTGAACAAATGTTGGCAAACGAATACAACTTGCTAAATGGCGAATGGGTGTTTTCAAATTCAGAAATTCAAAATATTGATAATACTTTTGAATACGGAGCAGTTGATGTAATTCCGTTGACGACCAACAACCAAAATTTCACACAAGTAAGTAATATTTTAAATGAAATTGAAGGAGGTTCTGGATTTGATAGTGGTTGGGGAATGAGTAGTCAAAATCCTATTCAGCAAAACGATATTTGCTTACTTGTTTTGAACCTTAGAAAAACAAATAATGTAAATGATTTAGGAAAGGTAACCATTTTTGCTCACGCAGCCAATAATTCTGCTTTTGAAGAATTGCTTGTTGTTCAATTGCAAAATGAATGGCAACAATATCTTATTCCTTTCAGAGCTGCTCAAAACTACGATATAGGCGAATTTATTGCAGGTATTCAATTAGCGTGGGAAATTCAAGAAATAGAAGTGGCAGGAATGAATATTATGAATTTTGGGAATAATTATGCTTTGGAAGAAATGCCTTTTCAAATTCATAATGATAAATACGGTGGTTACGAAGCCGATGCAGAATGGCGAATACAAGCTGCTGAAAGAATTGAAAATTTCCGAAAATCTGATTTAACTATTTCCGTAACAGATGCCAATGGAAACGCAATTCCAAATGCAAACGTGGCAATAAATATGTTGGATCACGAATTTGCTTGGGGAACGGCTATTACTTTAGATAGAATTGCCGACAATATTAATTTTGAACAAGAATTAGAAAATAAATTGCTAAATCTTGATGGCGAAGGACACCGATTTAATTGGATAACTCCTGGAAGTTCTTTTAAGTGGCCAGGTTGGGAAGAAGGATGGATTACATCTATTCCCGAAAAAATAAAAGCAGTAAATTGGCTAAAAGATAATGACTTTAAAATTCGATACCACACTTTATTTTGGCCCGGTTGGATAAATTGTCCTTTCGATATTGAAGCAAATGCCGATAATCCGCAGTACATTATTGATAGAGCAAGAGATTGGGTTGATTTTATACTTTCGTATCCAGCGTTACAAGATATTTTTGATGAGTATGATGTTTTAAATGAACTTACTACCAACCGAGATTATGAAAATACTTTAGCTGGTTTTGAGAATTATGAAACAGGCAGAGAAATTTATACGGAAATAATGAATCAGTTAGAAAATTATGAACCTGAAAAGCCACAAGTGATTAATGATTACGTTACCATTACTTTGCAACAAACCAAAGGGAATGATTACGATTTCTTGCAAAATACCATTCAAGAAACTGTCGATAATGGTGCAAATTTGGGTGGAATAGGTTTTCAAGCACATATTGGAGCTTTTCCAACTTCAATTTACGAAGTTGAAACGATTTTGAATGATTTTGCTGACCAGTTTGATGTTCCTTTAAAAATTACCGAATACGATCTAAACGATTCAAGAGTTGATGAAGAGGTTGCGACTCAGTATTTATGTGATTTTCTGACAATGATTTTTAGTATTCCAGAAGTGGATATGTTTGTGTTTTGGGGAATTTGGGATGGCTCACATTACAGAGGAAATGCACCGCTATTTAATACCGATTGGACGGAAAAACCATCTGCACAAGTATTTTTTGATAAGGTTTTTAACGAATGGTGGACAGAAGAACAAGCCAATACCAATGCAAACGGCGAAACAACCTTCCGACCAATAAAAGGCGAATACGAAATTGTGATAAATTACAATGACGAAACTATTATTGATACCTTAGATATATTAGATAATTCGACTTTAAATTACACCTTAAATCAAACTGTTTCTAACAATAATTTACTAAGCGAAACAGCTATTTCAGTTTATCCAAACCCAACTGCTGATAATATTTTTATAAATACGAAAACAGCTATTAAAAACATAGAAGTTTTTGACTTGAAAGGTACAAAATTTAATATTCCAATTCAAACACAAAACGGTGAAACTATTATTTCAACCAATTCTTTATCTGCTGGAATGTATTTGTTAAAAATTGAAACTGCCAATAGTTTTGAAACGGTGAAGGTTGAGGTTTTGAGGTAGGATAATTATTTATACTCAAAATAATTTAAATTTGAAATTATGGAAATGATTAACAAACAAAAATTGGTAAATTCATTACAAAAACTACCTGATTCTTTTTCATTTGAAGAGCTGATGGATACGGTTATTTTATTGCAAAAAATAGATAAAGGTGTTCAGCAATCAGAAAGTGGAGAAACATTTACAACCAAAGAAGCCAAGCAAAAATTAAATAAATGGCTCAAGTAAATTGGACATTA